>JAWLGW010000204.1:0-8500 GCA_041690735.1 Planctomycetota bacterium | reverse complement strand
ATCCGCACCCGGCCGTCCTCCTCCCACTCGATCCGGTAGGGCCGGCCGCCGCCGCAGACGTCGCGCGGCACCTCACCGCCGAGATAGGGGCGCAGCTGCTGGGGGTCGGTCGGCGGCTGGCCGGTGTCGCGGAAGAGCAGGTGCGCCGCCACGAGGAGCCGGGCCAGGTCGAGGCGTGTCCGGGCCAGCTCCAGCTGGTCGGCGAAGGTGATCAGCAGACCCGAGATCGCCATGGAGGCGGCGAGCGGCAGCGCGTCGTGCTGCCGCTCCAGCTCGCCCTGCGCGGCCAGCCGTTGCGGCCAGGGCAGGCGCGCCGCCGCCTGCTCCCGCTCCATGAACGCCTCCAGTCGTCCCCAGGCGAGCAGCTGCTGAACGCCGAATGGGACCAGCGTGGCGGGCTCCTTCTCGGAGGGAGGGATCGGATGGCCGCACAGCTCGGCGAGCGCGGCCCGGCCGCCGGCGGCCCGCACCGCGGCGGCGTCGTCCAGCGTGGGGAGCTCGATGACCCGCAGCGTCGCGAGGGTGCGCCGGAGCGCCGCGTCGGATGGGCGCCGGCGGAGCGCCTGCTCGATCACGCCGGCTGCGTCGTGGGCGACGGCGACGCCGACCAGGAGGGCGAAGTCGAGGGGCTGGCGGGCGACGTCGCGGGCGTAGGCCACCAGCACGACGGCGAGGTCGAGCGCGCGATCGGGCGGCGAGGCGGCCGCCTCCGCGCCGACCAGGTTGCCGACCAGCCGACAGGACATCAGGGAGGGGAGATCGGCGCTCGAGAGGGCGGGGGGCCAGTCGCAGCGCGCCGCGCGCACCCCCGCCTCCACCTGCTCGATCAGGGGGCGGTAGGTGGCGAGGGCCGCCTGCGCCCGCTCGGCGTCGAAGCCCTTCCAGTTGGCGCGCAGCTCGGGCCATCCGAGCCCTCGCAACATGAAGAGCGCCGTCACGTCGGGGCCGACCACGCTCGGGTGGTCGCACCTGAGCTGCAGGGGCGGGAGCGGCGGCGGCGTCGTGCGCCAGGCGTCGCGTGGATCGAGCACGTACTCCAGGGCGTGGTAGTGAGGGACCGCATCGCCCGGCTGGCTCGGCCAGGGGAGCGGCCGGGGGCGCGCCGCCAGGCGCGACTCGACGGCGGCGACCTCCTCCGCCACCGCGCGGGCCCGGTCGGCGAACAGGCTGGCGGCGTAGCGGTCGACGCCGACCGCCAGGCCGAGGAGCGTCGCCACGGCGACCAGCACACAGGTGCACAGCGGCGAGGACGTGCTGTCGCCCTCTTGCTGCTCGATCGCCCCCGGATCGTCCACTCCTCCAGGGTAGCGGCTGCCCGGCGCGTCCGCCGCGGGGTTGCGGAACGGGCGCCGAGTCGGCTTACTGGGCCGCAGGGGGAGGCCTCGTGGGGCTCTGTCGACGCACTGTCGTATGCTCGCTGGCGGGCCTCCTCGCCCTGGGCGCCGTCGGCTGCGGGGTCGCGCTGACGGCCGCGGCGGGTCTGGGCGTGGGCCTGCTCGACGACGACGGCGCGCGCAACAGCGCGCCGGCGGCCTCGATCACCACCCCCAGCGGGGTGCAGACCGACGTCGTGGCCGTGGAGTACCGCCTGACCGACGTGGAGGGCGACCGCGCCAGCGTCGCGGTCGAATACAGCCTGGACGGCGTCGCCTTCTCGCCCGCGACCCAGGCCGTGCTCGACGAGGCGGAGGGGACGGTGAACCTGACGGCCTCGCTGCAGGGCGAGGCCCACACCTTCTCCTGGAACGCCTCGGCCGACCTCGGCTTCGTCGACGTGCAGGGCGTGCAGGTGCGGCTCACGCCGCGCGACGCGGCCGCGGCGACCCGGGTCGGAGAGCCCGCCGTGAGCGGGACCTTCGACGTGTTCAACACGTTCATCACCACCCTGGCGCGCCGGCCGCCCAGCGCGGGCGTCGCAGCCTCGAGCCTGGCGGTGGACAGCGACGGCGACCTGATCGTCGCCGACCTCCTGGGTCACCGCGTGCTGCGGCTGGAGGTGGCGACGGGCGAGGCGGAGGTCCTGGCCGGGACCGGCGAGATCGGCTTCAACGGCGACGGGATCCTCGGCAGCGAGGCGCACCTGAACAGCCCCTTCGCCGTCATGACGGTCCCGGGGACGGGGGGCGCCGACGACGTGCTGGTGGTCGACGCCGGCAACGCGCGCGTCCGCCGCGTCGACGGCCGGACCCGCTTCCTCACCGCCGTCGCCGGCGGCGGGACCTCCTCGGGCGAGGAGGCCGCCGCGCAGCAGGCGAAGCTGCTGCCCGGAGACGGGGCGGTGGATGCCGGGGGGAACCTGTTCTTGATCGACAGCGGGCGGCGGGTGCGCGCGATCAACCTGGCCAGCAGCCCCAGCCTGGTGCTGCCCACGGGGACGGCGCCGGGGTGCCCGAGCCTCACCGGGAGCCACCCGATCGGTCTGGAGCGGATCGGCACCGTCGTGGCGCGCGAGCCGGACTGCGACGGCGAGTCGGCGTTCGTGGTCGACGCGCTGCAGGGGCCCGCGGCCGCGGCGATCTACGACGACGGCGCCGGGGTCCGTAGCCTGTATCTGCTCGAGAACACCGTCGCGGCTGCCACCGGAGGCGCGGCCGGGAGCCGGGGCGCTCAGGTGTCGCTGGTGAACTTCGGCAGCGGCCCCGTCGACGTCGAGACGCTCTCGGGCGGGGCCGTCGAGGTGCAGCCCGGGGACATAGCGGTGGTCGCCTCGGCGGTCGACCTGGTGGGCGTCGACCTCGAGCTCCTCCCCGACCTCGCCGTGGTCGAGCGGGACGTGCTGGTCGTCACCAGCGCCGAAGGGAGCGGCGTCTACGCGCTCAACCTGTCCGCCTCGACCGCCACCGTGGCGGGCACCGCGGTAGCGGCGGGCTCGGTGCAGCGGGTGGTCGGCACCGGCACCGCCGGCTTCGCGGGTGACGGCAAGTCTCCCCTCGAGGTGCAGCTCAGCCTCCCCTCGGCGATCGCCGCGACCCCCGAGGGGCACCTCGTCATCGGCGAGCTCGTGGGGCGAGTGCGGGTGGTCGCTAGTCCCACCGCGTCCTTCACCTTCGGCGGCCTCACGATCCCGGCCGGGACGGTCGACACCCTGCCGATCCATCTCCCCGGCCTCGAGCCGCGACTCTTGCGGCCGCTGGGCCTGACCGCCACCCCCGGCGGCGACGTCCTGGTCACCGACATCGAGCAGCTCGACCCGCGGTCGAACCGCCTGTACCGCGTGCGAGCCGACACCGGCGCGCACGAGCCCCTCCTCGGCAGCGGGCTGTTCGGAGACGACGGCGACGGGGGCCTCGCGCTGGACGCCTCGGTGGGAGCGCTCGGCAAGCCCGGGATCAGCGCCGACGGGCAGCTGGTGGTGGCGCCCGACTTCGCCTTCCACCGCCTGCGAGCGGTCAACCTGGGCGGTCAGCTCCGCGACTTCCTGGGGGTGACGATCGCGCCGGGGCAGGTCGAGACGGTGGCCGGCATGGGTGAGCCCGCCCAGGACCCCACCGACCCGGGGGCGGTGGGCGACGGGGGTCCGGCGACGGCGGCGCGGCTCACCAGCCCCTTCAGCGTGGCCTTCGACGCGGCGGGTCTGCTGTGGGTGAGCGACAGCGGCGCCCACCGCCTGCGGGTGTGCAACCCCACCGAGCAAGCCGCGACGGTCCTCGGGGTCTCGATCGCGCCGGGCGCGATCGAGACGGTGCTGGGGCGCTCGGGCGCGCCCGGCACGCCGACGGACGATACGGCGGTGGCCGCCGCCTCGGCCCTGCTCGAGGTCCCGGTCGCCTTCTTCGGCGGCGACGGGCGGCTGTACGTCGCCGACGGACTGGGCGAGCCGGCGCGCCCGCGGGTGCGGGTGGTGAACCTCGGCGGTCAGGCCTTCACCGTCGGCGGCGTGACGGTAGCGGCCGGGACCGTGGAGCGGGTGATCGGCTCGGGCGACCCGCGCGACCCGGACGACGCCGACCGCGGCGACGGCGGCCCCGCCCTGGCCGCCACCTTCCGGTCGATCACGGGGGTGTCGGTGCGGGCCGATGGCCTGGCCTTCGTGTCCGACGAGCGAGACCAGCGCCTGCGGGTGGTGAACCTCTCCTCCCAGCCGCTCGTGGTGGGCGGGCGTTCGCTGGCGGCCGGGAGCATCGACACGCTGGTAGGCACCGGCTCTCCCGGGTTCGACCCCGACCCCAGCAGCGTCGCCGCCGGCTTCTTCGGGTCGACCGGCAGCGGTAGGCTGGACGGGCCGTTCACCTCGCACCCGTTCGCCGACGGACGGCTCCTGCTGGCGGACTCCGCCAACGGCGCCCTTCGGCTGATCAACCTCGCCGGCGCCCCGCGCAGCTTCGGCGGCGCGCACGCCGACCCGGGCGACATGGTGGTGGTGGCGGGGTCCCGGTCCGGAAGGGTGCAGGCCAGCTCCCCGGTGGGGCTGCGGGTGGACGGCGGCGGGCGCGTCCTGTTCGCCGACCTGGGCCCGTTCGGGGACGACCCGCGCCTGCTCGAGCTCGACCCCCAGTCGCGCGTGATCAACCGCGTCGCCGGCACCGGCGACAAGACGGCGGCCGACGACTCGAACCTCGGCGACGGCGGGCCGGCCTTGCTGGCCACCTTCGAGACCCCGGCCGACCTCGCTCTCGACGGCGAGGGCTCCGTCTATCTGGCCGACGCGGGCAGCGGGCGGGTGCGCTTCGTGAACCGGACGAGCAGCGACCGCACCCCCCTCGCGGCGGTGACGGTCCCCCCCGGCGGGGTCCACACCGTGGTCGTCGGCGGCAACGGGGACGGCAACCCCGCCAACGACGAGGGCCTGCCCTGCGGGCCCGGCGCCGCGGGCGAGACGATCGACGCCCTGACGCCGCTGGCCGTCGCTCGCGCGGCGGACGTGCTCTGGATCGCGGACGCGGAGGGGGAGCGCGTCCTGCGAGTGGACGCCGGCGCCGGGGCGCTCGACGCGCAGTTCCTGGGCGGGCACGTGCTCCCCGCGCTCCCGACGGACCCCTCGCTGACCAGCGACCCCCTCAGCGCGCTGGCGCCCAGGTTGATCCCCCAGGCGGGCGTCGACTTTCCGGCCCTGGGCGTGCGCGCAGGGGACGTGGTGGTCGTCGAGAGCGCCACCCTGCCCTTCACGGTGGGCGGCGTCACCGCCCGCCCCCCGGTGACGGTAGAGGTGGACCTCTCTGCGAACGGCTTCCTGCGCGTCGCCGAGCCGATCGCCAAGGACGACCTCCTCGCCCCGGGCGACCTGCGGCTGAGCTACCGCGTCATCCGCCCCTCGCGGCCCACCGCCGTGGCCGCGATCAGCGACGACCAGGCGCTGGTGGCCTACCGCCCCGCCCTCCTGGGCACCCTGATCGTCCGGCTCGCCTGGGATCCCGTGAGTCGTGCCTGGGAGGTGCCGGAGCCGATCGCGGGGACGCTGCTGACGGGCTGGAACGGCGATCGCCAGAGCGCCCTCTCCATGAACATCGACAGCGTGGCCGGCATGGCGGTGGACGGCGACCTGCTGCTCGTGGCGGACGATGAGCTCCACCGAGTCGTTGCGGTGCACCTCGGCGCCCTCGGCGACCCGGCGTTCACCGTGGCGGGCCTCGACCTCCAGCCCGGCGAGGCGCGGACGGTGGCGGGCGGCGGCGCGGGGAAGCCCGGGTTCAACGGAGACGCCTTGCCGCCCCACCTCGCCCTGCTCAATGAGCCCGCAGGCGTGGCGGTGGGGACGACCGGCGGTGTCTATATTGCGGACCTCGGCAACGGCCGGGTGCGGCGGTTCCAGCGCTGATCATGAAGGACGAGCTCCCCGAGCACGAGGACGAGGATCGGCCCACCCACGCCGAGGACGCCAGCCGCACGCTGGGGCCGGACGAGGTGCCGGTCGACAGCAGCGCGCCGACGCTCTTGCAGCCCTCGGCCGACGAGCAGGCGACGCTTCAGCTGAGCGAGGGGCACCTCGCCGGCGGGAGCAGCGAGGACCTGCAGGCGACGGTGCTCGAGCCGGGCGCCGGCCTCGCCCCCGGCAGCGACCTGCTGCCGCCCGGGACCGGCCGCGTCCCGTCGGGCTCGGGGCTGGGGCGCGGCAGCAGCGTCTACGAGCGCTCGGAGGCGCCCGAGGTCGGCAAGCTGTTCGCCGGCAAGTACGAGCTCGAGCGCGAGATCGCCCGCGGCGGCATGGGCGTGGTCTATCAGGCCCGGCAGATCGACCTGCGGCGGACCGTGGCCCTCAAGGTCATGCTGTCGGGCGCCTACGCCAGCGACGAGGAGCGGCGGCGGTTCGTCCTCGAGGCCGAGGCCTCCGCGCGCCTCAAGCACCCCAACATCGTGCCGGTGTACGACATCGGCCAGGTGGGGGGGAACCTGTTCTTCACCATGGACTTCGTGGAGGGCAAGCCCCTCTCGGAGCGCAAGGAGTCCCTCGACCGGTCGGCGCTGCTCGAGGTCGCGATCAAGGCGTGCGACGGCGTCGCCTACGCGCACCAGCGCGGGATCATTCACCGGGACCTCAAGCCGGCGAACATCATGATGAGCAAGGACGACGAGCCGCTCATCATGGACTTCGGCCTGGCGAAGCAGGTCGAGGTCACCGAGGAGGACGGGCAGCCTTCGCTCCACACCCGCGAGGGGTCGATCATGGGCACGCCCCACTACATGCCGCCCGAGCAGGCGGAGGGGCTGGTGTCGGAGGTGGACGTCCGCTCCGACGTCTACGCCCTGGGGGTGATCCTGTACGAGCTGTTCACCGGGCAGCTCCCCTTCAACGGGCGCTCGATCAGCGACCTGATCCTGCGGATCTGCGAGCAGGACCCGCGCCCGCCCCGGCAGCTCGACCCCTCGATCGACCCCGACCTGGAGGCGATCATCCTCAAGGCGATCGAGAAGCCCAAGGAGCGCCGCTACCAGAGCGCCGGCGAGCTGCGCGACGACCTGCAGCGCGCGCGCCAGGGGCTGCCCGTCACCGCACGCCGGGCCACCACCCTGTACCGGGCGCAGAAGTGGGTGCGGCGGAACCGGCGGGGCGTGGCGAGCGGCGCGGTGGTCGCCGCGGCCGTGCTGGCGGCGGTCGGCTACGTGGGCTACGCCAGCTACCAGAGCGCCCGCCGCGAAGAGCTGCAGATGCTGGCGCGGGTCGACCGGGCGGTCGCGGCGCAGGAGGCGTTGGCCCCGCAGGTCGCCGAGCTGGAGGCGGCGACCGAGGCCCTCAACGGGAGCCAGCGCGCTGGCGACGAGCGGCGGGGCGAGGTCGCGGCCCTGGCTGAGCGGGTGGCCGCGGCCCGCGCGGCGCTCCAGGAGGCGGGCGCTCCCCTGCAGGGCTACGCCCGGGTCGAGGCGACGGTCGCCGCCGGCGCCCTGGGCGTGCTCGACCGCCGCCTGGGTGACCTGGTCAAGCGCCTCGACGGCCTCGAGCAGGCGCTCGACCGGCTGGACCTGGCGGCCGCGGCCCTCGAGACGGCGGACGACCTGCAGCAGCAGGCGCTGGAGGCCCTGGAGGGGGCGGCCCCCGAAGGGCTCGCGGCCGAGCGGAGCCTCGCCCTGGCGGAGGCGGTCGCGGCGGGGGAGCGCCTGCTCGCGGCGGACGCCGGAGTGGGAGACCCGGTGGGCGCCGACTTCCAGGCGGCCTGGCAGCGGTTGACCGCCTCGCTCGAGGAGGCGCGCACGGCGGTGTTCGGCGCCCTGGCCCTGGCCGGCGGCGAGGTGCGCGGCGCCGAGACGCCCGAGGCCCGCGCGGGCCAGGTCGCCCTGGCGCGGGCTCAGGAGCTGCGCGTCCAGGTCGAGCGGGCGCGGGACCAGGTGGCGGCCGTGCGGCGTGGGAGCGCGCTCCGCAGGAGCTGCCGGGACCTGCTGCGCGCCCTGGCCGACGCGACGGGGGCGTCGCCGGGGGACCGGCTGCGGGCTGCGCGCCTGGCGCAGGCGCTGGCGCAGGCGTCGGCGGCGGCCCATCCCGCCGGGGGCGGGCTGCAGGAGCTCAGGCACGACGCGAACCGGGCCTACGCCGAGGTGCTGCTGGCCATGAAGGCCTACGACATCTTCGACGTCGAGGTCGAGGACCGGACCGCCTACGCGCCGGCGGACCGGCGGGCGCTGATCGCGGCCAAGCGGCGGGCGACCGAGCAGACGGAGGCCCTGCGCCAGCACCTGGAGCGACTGCTGACCGATCCGCTGCGGGACGTGGGGGTCGACGCCCTGCTGGCGCGCGCCAACGATCTCCAGCAGCGGCAGGCGGACCCGGCTCTCACCAGCGAGCTGGCGCCGATGCTGCGCGAGGCCCTGTTCCGGCTGGAGAGCGCCGCCCGGGAGAAGGCGGCGGCGCAGCTCGCCGAGGAGCGCGCGCGGCTGTCGACGCGGGTGGAGGGCCTCACCTCCGAGGTGCTCCGCCAGCAGGTCGAGGAGCTCCTGGGCGCCTGGGGCGCCCTCGCCAAGCGGCACGAGGCGCGGCGCGAGCTGCTGGGCGAGGTCGCCGCCCAGCGGGGCCTGTGGGCGTGCCAGCGCGCGGCGGCGGAGCTGCGCCACGCCGTCGCGCTGGCGCTGCGGC
>JAWLGW010000203.1:0-8515 GCA_041690735.1 Planctomycetota bacterium | reverse complement strand
GCGAGCCCCCACCCCCACCCCCCGCCCCCGGCGCGTGGGCCCTCGCGCAACCTGACGGTCACCTTCAGCCCCAGCGGCGAGCTGCTCACGGGCGGTGTGGACGCGCGGGTGCTCCGCTGGACCGGCCGTCCGCCGCGGCCCCACCTCCGCTGGAGAGCGCCCCCGCCCCCGGGACGCCGTGGCCTGCTCCGGGTCGGCAGGGATCGGGTGGCGGTGTGGTGCGCCGACCGGGTGTGGCTGCTGTCGCTGACCGACCCGCAGGCCGCGCCGCTCCTCTCCTGGCGCGCGCGCAGCAGCGGCGAGGTCAAGGACCTGGCCGCGACGCCCGACGGGGAGCTGCTGGCGGTCGGGATGACCGGCCCCCGAGTGCTCCTCCTGAGGCTCCAGCCGCAGCCCAAGGTGGTGCATCGCCTCACGACCGCCGGCTCCCTCAAGGCGCTGCTGTTCACGCCCGACGGAGGACGGCTGGTGACCGCCACCGAGTCGCCGCCCGACATGCTGGAGCGCGAGACCGGGCACCTCGAGGTGTGGGAGGTCGCCAGCGGCGAGCGCCTCCTCCAGCGGTGGCTCGAGAGCGCGCCCGCCTCCCTGGCCCCGCTCCCCGACCCCAAGCTGCTGGCGGTCGGCGACGACGTGGGTCAGCTGCGCCTGCTCGACCTGCAGGGCGAGGTGGTGGGCGAGCTGCGCGTGCCGCCCGACGCCGAGCGCCAGCTGACCTTCCTGCGCCGCGGCGCCCACCAGGGGGTGGTCCGCGCCCTGACGTTCGGCCCGAGCGGGGCGCTCCTGTACAGCGCCGCCGCCGGGGAGGATGTCGAGCGCGTGGACCCCGAGGTGACCGTGTGGGACGTGCCCGGGCGGCGCCGGCTGCGCACGATCGCGCTGCCGCGGGACCCGCGCCGCCTGGCCCTCTCGCCCGACGGCGAGCTGCTGGCGGTGGGCCACTCCGACGGCTCCGCCACCCTGTGGCTGGCGGGCGAGGTCGATTGACCGCGCACCCTCAGCCCCCCTGCTGCCGCCCCGCCCGCAGGGCGTCCACGTCGACCTTGAACAGGCGGGCGGCCGTCCGCCAAGCCACGTTCTCCTTGGTGTCGTCGGCGAGCTCGAGCCCGTTCAGGAACTTGACGTACGGGCCCATGTGGACCAGGGGCCAGTCGCTCCCGTACATCAACTGCCGGCCCGGGTCGCCCATGTAGGAGATCATGTCCTTGACCCGGGTCAGCACGTAGCGCTCGAACTCGTAGGTGAACTCGCCCAGGGTCAGCCCCGAGATGTCCGCGTACACGTTCTCGTTCTTGTAGAGCACCTCGGCGGCGTCCTGGAACCATGGATTGCCGAGGTGGGCCATGACGAACTTCACGTCGGGATAGTCCACCGCCACGTCGTCCACCAGCAGCGGGTGGGCCTGCCGGACCTTGGCCTCCTTGCTGTAGGTGTCGCCGGTGTGGATCACCACCGGCACGTCGTGCTTGGCGGCGATCCGGAACACCGTCTCCAGCGAGGGGTCGGTGATCGCGTACCGGTCGTAGCCGGGATACAGCTTGATCCCCTTGACCAGCCCGTCGCGGATCCGCTCCTCGAGGTTGAACAGGTCGGTGCGCTCGTCCCCGCGCCAGCGCAGCCCCTCGACCACCGTGGTGCGCGGGTCGTCGGCGAGATGCTCCAGCACCTTCTCCACGCTGGGGCGGTCGACGTCGACCTTGTAGGAGGTGATCACCACCGCGTGGTCGATGCGGTGCTTCGCCATCTCCTCGAACAGGGTCTGCACGTTCGCCTCGGTCGGGCGACCGCTGCTCTCGTGGTAGTTGTTGAGGTGGACGTGACAGTCGATCAGCAGTTGTGGGGCGTCCATGCCTCGATTCTAGGCCACCGCTCCGCTCCGCTCAGCGCTCGAGCGTGGCCTGGCCGCCGAAGTTCTGCACCCAGTGCTGCCCGTCCTGGCCCGAGCCCATGGCCTGCCAGCTGGGCCCCAGGATGTTCCGGTGGTGACCCGAGCTGTTGTACCAGGCGAGGTGCGTGGCCAGCGGCGCGATCGAGCCCAGGCTGATGTTCTCGCCGCCGCCGCCCGGGTAGCCCGCCAGGGCCATGCGCTGGTGGGGCGAGCGCTTGTCGGCGATCGGCGACTCGTGAGCGAAGAAGCCCAGGCGCGTCATGTCCTGCGCGTGGTCGCGGGCGCTGGCCACCAGGCGCGGGTCGACCTCCAGCGCCGGGCGCCCCATGAGGAGGCGGTAGTCGTTGGTGATCCGCACCTGCTGCACCTCGTTGTTCGTCGGCTGGACCCCGTAGGCGTAAGAATTGCTCCGCAGCAGGGCCGCGTTGTGCTCGCGCACCCGCTCGTCCCTGAGCCGGCGGAGCAGCTCGCGGTCCCAGGGGGCGAGGGCCTCGGCGCTCGAGACGGCCTGGGCGACCTGGCCCGCGCGGTAGGCCAGCAGGACCTCCTGCGCCGGCGCCAGCGCCTCCACGGGGGCCGCAGGCTCGCCGCGGGCGGCGAGGGCCTCCGCCAAGGGCGCGAGCCGCGCCCGCCACACCTGCACCGCCTCCCACCGCTCGCGCGCCGCCTGGGGCGAGAGGGCCAGCAGCCGGGCGAGGTCGCGGCGGACCAGCGCGTCGTAGACGGGCCAGGCCGCCCGCACCGCCTCGACCCGCTCGTCGACGACCTTCTGACCCGACCGCCCGTGGTTGGCGTCGGGATAGATCGTGAGGTCGAAGATCACCTCCAGGGCCGCGTCGCGGGCGGCCGACCACCGCTGCAGCGCCTCGAGGCGCCGGCCGCCCTCGGACTCCGCCTGCGCGGGCGCCAGCGCCGCCTGCTGCGTCGCGCGCCGCAGCGCCCGGCCGGCGCGCCGCGCGCTCTCGGCGATCGCCTGGGTGATCGCAGGACGCAGCCGCTCCCCCACGTAGCGGGCCAGGAGCGCGGGCTCGTCGCTCGCGTCGCGGCCCTCCTCCGCCAGGGCTGCCAGCGCCTGGCGCAGCCGGCTCGCCGCGGTCGCGCCCGGTTGCTCGAGCAGCTCCGCGAGCCGACGCGCCTCGCCCTCCTCGTCCGCCAGCAGCGTCAGCGCCGCCGCCTGCTCGGCGGGGTCGGCGGCCCGCAGGTCGCGCAGGGCGTCGGCCAGTTGGGGTGAGGCGGGCAGGTCGAGCCCCAGCCTGGCCACCCGCGGGCGCTCCCCCCGGGGGGAAGCTGCCGGCCGCCCGTCCTCGCGGCCGGCGCTGGCGGGGACGGCGACAGGGCGCGTCCAGGCCCCGTCGCGCCGCACGTAGCCGAGCTTGGCCCTGGCGTCGCGGTGGTCGGGGTCGAGCTCGATCGTCCGCTCCAGCTCCCGCCGCGCCAACTCCTCGGCCCGCACCGACTGCAACCACACCGCCAGCTCGTAGCGCGCCTCGGCGTCGTCCTCGTCGATCGCCGCCAGGCGCTCGCGGTACATCTCCTCGACCGAGCCGCCCCGCTCGATCCGGTCCACCTCGTGCCGCGGGACGACGGTCGTCCCTCCCCGGGTCTCGACCACCAGCTCGCGGCGCGTCTCCTTGACGATCTTGCCGCGGACGATCCCGCCCGAGGTCAGGTGGATCACGTCTGCCCGGCCCAGGCCGGAGAGCGCCAGCAGGAAGGCCCCCGAGAGCAGCAGGGTTCGCGCACGCATGAACAGCCCCGATCGTTCTTCACCGGAGCGCCGCGCCGCTCCGGACGTCAGGCGAGGCTACGGAGCCGGCTCGGGCGGCGTGTCACCGCCACGTCAGCCGTGGGGGGCGGTGCGTGTAAAAGAACGCCCCTAATCCTGGCCCGAGGCCAGGCGGGTCCGCGCCCAGTGGTGCTCCACGAACAGGCGCGCTCCCGTGTCGACCGCCGCCTGGTAGTGGCGGCGGGCGCCCGCGGCGTCCCCTTCGCGCTCAAGGCGGAGGGCGATGTACACGTGCGCCTGACACACCCGCCCCTGCTTCTCCTTCGGCTCCTCGGCAGCCTCGGCTGCCTTCACCAGGTCCTCCCCGCTGGCCTCACCCCGGGCGAAGCGCAGCAGGTCCTCCATGAACGCCGGCCGCTCGGCGCCCTCGTCGGGAGCGGAGGCCCGCTCCAACGGCTCTCGCTCGCCGGTGACGAGCGCCAGCCACAGGGCCAGGTAGCCGCGAGTGGGCGCCAGCGCGACCGCCTGGCGCAGGGCGGCGATCCCCGCCTCTCGCTGGCCGAGCAGGAGGAGGAGCTGCCCCCGCCCCGAGTGGGCGCGGGGCAGCTCGCGCTCCGAGAGCGCGACCCCGGCCCCCGGGGCGCTGAGGGCGATCGCCTGGTCGTAGGCAGCCTTGGCCGCCTCCAGACGGCCGGCGTGGCGCAAGGCGCGGGCGTGGGCCAGGTGGAACACGGCCACCCTGGGCGCCAGGCGCCCCGCCTGCTCGAGGTCGGCCGCCGCCCCCTCGGGGTCGCCCGAGCTCAGCTTGGCGCCCCCCCGGACGAAGAACGCCTGAGGGAACTCCTTGCGCAGCCGAATCGCCATGGTGCAGTCGGCGATCGCCTCGCCCTCCTCGCCCTTGCGCACCAGGGCGCAGGCCCGCATGTAGTACGCCTCGGGCATCTCGGGCTTGATCCGGGCCAGCTCGGTGAAGTCGGCGATCGCCTCGTCGAGCCGCCCCAGGGAGGTGTTCGCCACCCCCCGGTTGTGGATCGCCTGGTGGTAGCCAGGGACCCGCGCCAGGGCCTCGCTGTAATCGCGGACCGCCTCCTCGAGCTTCCCCGACAGGTGACGCGCCTGCCCCCGCAGGTAGAAGGCCACCTCCTTGGTGCCGTCGAGGGTCAGGGCCCGGTCGAGCAGCTCGATCGCCCCGGCGTAGTCCTTGTCGCCGATCCGCTTCTCGGCCCGCTCGATCAGCTCCTGGGCTGGTTCGCCCTGCTGCTGGGCCGCCGCCGGCGCGGCCAGGACGAGCAGGAGGAGCAAGGGGTGCGCTCGGTTCATGAACCCCACTCTATCAGTGGTCCGGGGGGTACGTAGAATGTCCGGCTTCCCAGGCTGGAGGAGCGCATGCCCAGCGGCAACTGCCCCGAGTGCGAGGGCGAGGTCAAGCTCGACGACGATGTCATGGAGGGTGAGATCGTCTCCTGCCCCGACTGCGGGGTGGAGCTCGAGGTGGTGAGCGTGAAGCCGCTGAAGCTCTCGCCCGCCCCCGAAGAGGAAGAGGACTGGGGCGAGTAATGCGCGTCGGCCTGCTCGTCTCGCGGATCCGCGTGGAGGAGAAGCTCCTGATCAAGGAGCTGCAGAAGCGCGGGATCGACTACGACCTGATCGACGACCGCAAGCTGATCCTCGAGTTCGGTGCGCCGAGCCTCAAGGAGTACGACGTCGTCGTCGAGCGGTGCATCAACCACAGCCGCGCCCTGTACGCCCTCAAGATCCTCGAGGACTGGGGGGTGCCCTGCGTGAACCGCTACACGGTGGCGGACGTGTGCGGCAACAAGCTGCTCACCACCTCCGCCCTGGCGCGCGACGGGATCCCCCAGCCGGTGGCGAAGGTGGCCTTCACCCCCGAGTCGGCGATCGAGGCCATGGAGGCCATGGGCTACCCGGTGGTCCTCAAGCCGGGCGTCGGCTCCTGGGGGCGCCTCCTCAGCAAGATCAACGACCGCGAGGCGGCGGAGACGGTGCTCGAGCACAAGGAGCTGCTCGGCACCTACCACCACTCGATCTTCTACATCCAGGAGTTCGTGGCCAAGCCGCAGCGGGACATCCGCGGCTTCGTGGTGGGCGACCAGACCGTGGCCGCGATCTACCGCAGCTCGGAGCACTGGATCACCAACACCGCCCGGGGCGCCGAGGCCTCCAACTGCGAGATCACGCCCGAGCTGAACGAGCTGTGCGTGCGGGCCGCCAAGGCGGTCGGCGGCGGCGTGGTGGCGGTCGACGTCCTCGAGCACCCCGACCGGGGCCTGCTGGTCAACGAGGTCAACTACACCATGGAGTTCCGCAACTCGGTCACGCCCACCGGAGTCGACATCCCCGCCAAGGTGATCGATTACGTCCTGGCCGTCGGCCGGGGCGACATCGTGCAGGGCGCCTGAGGCGGTCGGCGTGAGCGGGAAGGTGCGGGTCTCGATCGTGGGGGCCTCGGGCTACGCCGGCGGCGAGCTGCTGCGGCTCCTGCTCGACCACCCCGAGGTCGAGGTGGCGCAGGTCACCTCGGAGCGTCAGGCGGGCAAGCTGGTCCACTCGGTGCACCCCAACCTGCGCGGGCGGACCGACCTCAAGTTCGTGCCGCAGCAGCAGCTCGCCGAGTGCGACGTGCTGTGCCTGGCCCTGCCCCACGGCAAGGCGCAGGGCAAGATCGAGCGCTACGCGGCCATGGCGGAGCGAATCGTCGACCTGTCCGCCGACTTCCGCCTCACCGATCTGGCCGAACACGAGCGGTGGTACGGCGAGCCGCACCAGGCGCCCGAGTGGCAGCAGCGGTTCGTGTACGGGCTCCCCGAGACCCGCCGCGAGGCGCTGCGGACCGCCAAGTACGTGAGCGGCGTCGGCTGCAACGCCACCGCCTCCACCCTGGCCCTGCTCCCGCTGGTCCGAGCCGACCTGATCGACGCCTCGCGCCCGGTGGTGGTCGACCTCAAGGTGGGCAGCTCCGAGGGGGGCAACGCCTCCTCCCCCGCCAGCCACCACCCCGAGCGGAGCCACGCGGTGCGCTCCTTCGCGCCGGTCCGTCACCGCCACGCGGCGGAGGTGGCGCAGGAGCTCGAGCTCGCCGCCAAGGGGGTCGAGGTCCACCTGAGCGTGACCTCGATCGAGCTGGTGCGGGGCGCGCTGACGACCGCCCACTGCTTCGCCAAGCCGGGCCTCGAGCTCAAGGACCTGTGGCGCGCGTACCGCGGCGCCTACGGCAGCGAGCCGTTCGTGCGGATCGTCAAGGACAGGAGCGGGATCCACCGCTACCCCGAGCCCAAGCTCCTCGCCGGCAGCAACTACGCCGACGTGGGCTTCGAGCACGACCCCGAGACCCACCGCCTGGTGTCGATCTGCGCGATCGACAACCTCATGAAGGGGGCGGCCGGCAGCGCGCTGCAGAGCCTGAACCTCATGATGGGCTGGGAGGAGACGCTGGGGCTGAGCTTCCCGGGGCTGCATCCGATCTGAATTTCGCGTTTTTAGAGCCCGAGAGGCTCTTGGCCTGAGACGCAGACGCGGTCGACGGCTCTAAAAACGCGAAACTCAGTTGTGAGACCGCGCCGCTGCTCTTGGGAGGAGCGCCCGCTCTTGCGGAGGAGCGCGGCGCGGCTGTCGCTCACTTGGGAGCGCCTTGCCGCCAGCGCCGGCGCGGCTGTCGCTCGCTCGGGTGCGCCTTGGCCGGCGCGCTGTCGCTGGTTCGGGAGCACCTTGCGAGGCGCGGTGGCCAAGCGCTCGCTCTCGCGGGACCTTCGCGGAAATCGGGCTGCGGTTGCCTCAGGAGGCGGACGGGGAGCCCGGCTCCGCGGCCGAGTCGGCCGGTCCGGACTCCGACTCCGACTCCGACTCCGACTCCGACTCCGAGCTCGAGCCGGCCTGGGCGGCCTCCGCCTCCGCCCGCTCCTGCTCCGCCTGCTCCGCCTGCGCCTTCGCTTCGGCGGCGGCGGCGCGCGCCGCCTCCGCCTGGGCACGCGCCTCCTCGGTGGCCTGGCGAGCGGCCGCGGCGGCCTCGTCGTGCTTGGCGTGCTCGGCCTTCGCCTCGGCCAGCGACGCCTCCGCGTCCGAGAGCTCCTGCTGGGCCTTCTCCTGGGCGGCGCGCGCCTCGCCCTCCTCGGCCTGGGCGCGCTCGAGGGCGGCCTTCACCTCGGCCAGGCTGGCCTCCAGCGGCTTCAGGGCCTCCTGCAGCTCGCTGACCGCCTGCTGCCGCTCACTCACCGCCTGCTGAATCTCGGTCAGCTCCTGCTCCACGGCCTCCTTCTCGGCCGTGAGGACCCGCTCGGCCTTGCCCGCCTCCGAGCGGGCGGCCTGGGCCTCGTCCCGCTCCTTGCCCAGCCGCTCGCCCTCGGCCTTCAGCGCCGCGTTGCTGTGGGTCTTCTCGGCCAGGCGCTCGCGCTCGGCGGCGAGGGCGCCGCCCACCTCCGCGTTCTTCGCCTCCAGCGCCGCCTTCTCCTCGTCTGCCTGAGCCAGCTCCTTCCTGGCGCCCGCGAGCTCCTCCTCCAGCTCGGCCCCCTCGGCCCGCGCGCGCTCGAGCTCCTCGCGCCGGGTGGCGGAGGTCTGACGCGTCTCCTCCAGGGCGGCCCGGGCCGCCTCGTTCTTCGCCTCCCGGTCGGCCTTCTCGCCGTCGGCGGCGGCGAGCTCGCCGTCCGCCACCTCTTGCTGGCGAGCCGTCTCCTCGGCGGCGGCCCGCAGGGCGTCGTTCTCGCCCCGCCGCTCGGTCAGCTTCGCCTGCATCGCCTCCAGCGCCTCGCGGGTGCGGGCCGCCGTCTCGGCCAGGGGGCCGTGCTCGGCGTCGGCCGCCGTCAGCGCCTCCTGGGTCTCGGCCAGCTCCTTCTCGGTGGCGGGGATCTCCGCCTCGAGGGCGGCGATCTCCTCTCGCCGGGTGGCCA
>JAWLGW010000202.1:0-8519 GCA_041690735.1 Planctomycetota bacterium | reverse complement strand
CCGCTCGGCCTCGATCCCCGCCTCGATCGGCACCGCGGTCGCCCCGGCCTGCAGGATCGCGAAGTACCCCAGCCCCCACTCGGGCGAGTTCTCGCTCACCAGCACCACCCGGTCGCCTGGCTGCACGCCCTGGGCGATCAGGCGAGCTGCGGCGGCGCGGCTGCGGGTGAGCGCTCCCTCGTAGGTGACCTGCCCGGTGACCTTGCCCTGGGCGTCGAGGCGCCGCCACAGGACGATCCGCCCGAAGCGGGCCCGGTCCTCGAGCAGGGCGGTGAGCGACTCGAACTCGGGGTCGAACTCGGTAGGCGAGCCGCCCGCCTGCAGACGGAGCTGCGGGAAGGCCCACCGCTCGAGGCCCGGAATGTGCACCTCCCGCCAGTAGCGACGCCAGTCGAGGGTCTCGGGGCGGTAGGGCAGGCGGCGCTGGTCGTCGTCCGACAGGCGCGCGTACAGGCGGCGGGCGTTATCGCACCGGAAGGTGACCGGGCAGGCCTCGATGAACGGCAGGTAGATGTCCACCACCTGCTCGGCGCGCTCGAGGTCGCGCGCCGCCGACTTCACCGCCTGCTTGACCGTGTCGAGGAGCGAGCGCAGCGGCCGCTGCTGAGGGGTGGGGATCCGCTCCACCGCGTCCTTGAGCCGCCGCGCCAGCTTCCCCTGCCCGGGGAGGCCGAACTTCTCGTAGTACTTGCGGGGCACCGCGGTCGCCTCGAGGTCGAGCTTGCGCAGCAGCTTGGCGAAGGGGTTCTCCTCGGGCGTCTTGCGCTCCCGGTAGGCGAGGCTCGCCAGCTCGATCACCCGCCGCATGGCGAAGGGGTTCTTGTCGCTGGTGCCGAGCTGGTACACCTCCTCGGCCTCGCCGCGCAGCGTGGCGGCGCCGACCGACACCAGGGCGTGGGCCACGTAGTCGACCGGAATGATGTCGAGCATGTGGTCGTCGTTGGTCGGCCAGTAGCGCTGCCCCTGGGCGGTCATCCACACCAGGGGGGCGCTGGTGTTGATCCCCTGGTTCCAGCCGGGGAAGGGGTAGGCCAGCGCGCTCTCCACCACCGCCGGCCGCACGGTGGTCACCGACGCCAGCTCGCCCTGCGCGTCGTGGGCCAGGCGCTCGGCCAGGGCCTTGGAGTAGGTGTAGGTGTTGGGCCAGCCCCAGCGCTGGGCCCGCTCGATCCCCACCTCGACCAGGCGGCGCCGCACGTGCATGTCGACCAGCCGCTTCACCTTGCGAGGGCTGCCGCCGGCCGCCTCCCACAGGTCGGCCTGCACCGCCGGGTCGGCGGCCTCGTCGCGCCGTAGCTCGCTCACCAGCCGCCGGGCGATCTCGTACTCCTGCGCCGCGTCGAACCCCTTGAAGCCGCTGTGGGTCCGCTTGGGGTAGTCGTGGGGGTCGAGGTGCTCGTGGTGCACGCCCGGCCGGGTGCCGCACACGAAGCAGGTGCTCACGTGCACGAAGCCGCACCGCGGGGTGCCGTCCGCCTTCCGGGAGCGCTTGGCGAGCTCCAGGCAGTTGAGGGTGCCCCGCACGTTGATGTCGAGGGCCTTGTCGAGGGGCGGCACGAACTCGACCAGCCCGGCGCAGTGGATCACGAGGTCGAGGTCGGTCACCGCCGCCTGCCCCGCCTCGGACAGGCCGGCCCCGTCCTTGATCAGGTCGCCCTGGTAGGCGGTCACCCGCGAGGTGACGTAGTCGTACAGCCCCACCCCGTGCTCGTCGCGCAGGGGGTCGAAGGCGGGCGACGTCAGGACGTCGCGCACGAACCGGTCGTGGGCGGCGGCGTCGTCGTCCGCCCGCACCAGCACGACCACCTGCCCCACCTCGGGGTAGTGCTTGAGGAGCGCCGACAGGAACACCTTGCCCAGGAAGCCGGTGCTCCCGGTCACCAGGATGCGCTTGCCGGCGTAGGCCTCGGCGATGGAGATGGTGCCTGCGGTGGTCGCGGTCACGGGGGGACCTCCGGATCGGGCGGGAGCCGCCCAGCGGGGGCAGACCCTAGCCGGTGGCGCCCCGCCAGACAAGGCAAGCCTTGGACTTACCCCCGGCCACCCGTAGAATTCGGCCCCTCTCCACACCAGGAGCACCCATGCGATCGCACCTCCTCCGGGCCGCCCTCCTCCTCGCCTTCACCGCGCTCCCGCTCAGCGTCGCCCGCGCCGACGACGACGGCGCGCCGCGTCCGCGGAGCGTGATCTACTTCATCGGCGACGGCATGGGCCCGGCGCAGGTGACGCTGGGGCGTCTGGGCGCCCAGGAGCGGGGGGCGGGCTACCACCTGGACCGGTTCACCGAGGTGGGCCTGGCCTCCACCCGCTCGGCCGACTACGTGGTGACGGACTCGGCGGCCGCCGCCACCGCCCTCGCCAGCGGGGTCAAGACCGACAACCAGAAGATCGGCCTCGACCCGCAGGGGCGCGCCCGCGAGACGATCCTGGAGGTGGCGCACCGGTCGGGCTTCGCCACCGGGCTGCTGACCACCACCCGGATCACCCACGCCACCCCCGCCGCGTTCGCCGCCCACGTGCCGCACCGCAACCAGGAGAAGGACATCGCCGCCCAGCTCGCGGCGCGCTCGTTCCCCGAGGTGCTGATCGGCGGCGGCGCCGCCCTGTTCGACGACGCCGCGCGGGCGGACCTCGCCGCGCGGGGGTACGAGGTCGCGCTCGACTACGCGTCCCTCGACGCGGCCAAGGGTCCCCGGGTGGCCGCCCTGCCGGCCCCCTCCCACCTGCCGTACGCCGTCGACGGCGGCCGCCCCTCGCTGGGCGCGCTGACCCAGCGGGCGGTGGGGCTGCTCGAGACCCAGGCCAAGCCGTTCTTCCTCATGGTCGAGGGGGGCCGGATCGACCACGCCTGCCACCAGCACGACGCGATCGGGGCCCTCCACGACCAGCTCGACTTCGACGGGGCGATCGGGTGGGCCCTGGACTACGCCCGCCAGCGCGGCGACGTCCTGATCGTGGTCACCGCCGACCACGCCACGGGCGACCTCGGGATCACCGAGGTCGCGAACGTCCCCGGGCTGCTAGCGGCCACGGCCTCCACCGACGCCCTGATCGCCAGGGCGCCGGGCGGGGAGGCGCTGCGGACCGCGGTCGCGGAGGCCACCGGGGTCACGCTGACCGACGCCGACCTGGCCACGGTCGCCGAGCGCGAGGGCAAGTACTGGGGCCGGACGGCCCTCGGCCACGCGGTGTCCCGCCACCTCGGGGTCACCTGGTACGACCTCCACTACCAGGAGGACGTGCTCACCAACACCCACGGCCACGACGGGGTCGAGGTCCCGGTGTACGCCTTCGGCCCCGGCGCCGCCCGCTTCCGCGGCACCTACGAGAACGTCGAGATCCCCCGGCGGATCGCCGCCCTCCTCGGCCTCCCCGAGATCGGCCGGGTGGTGGAGGCCGAGGCCGCGGCGGGCGCGGGCGCGCGCTAGTGTCGGGGCCCCAGAGCGTGCCTCGGGTCGATCCCGAGGCGCTGCTGGCCGCGGCCGAGGCGGCGCGCGAGCAGGCCTACGTCCCCTACTCGCGCTTCCGGGTGGGGGCCGCGGTGCTCGCCGACAGCGGCGCCGTGTACCGGGGCTGCAACGTCGAGAACGTCAGCTACCCCCTGTGCACCTGCGCCGAGCGGGTGGCGGTCACGGCCGCCGTCGCGGCCGGCGAGCGCCGCCTGCTGGCGGTCGCGGTGGTGGCCGGCGACGCGACGGACGGCCCGCCGGCGGGGCCCTGCGGCTCCTGCCGCCAGGTCCTGTACGAGTTCGGCCCCGACATGGACGTGATCCTGCCCGGGCCCCCGCTCACGGGCGCCCTGGTGCAGCCCCTGCGCGACCTGTTGCCCCACGCCTTCGGGCCGGAGGACCTGGAGCGGGGTCGGGAGCGGGGCCGCGCGCGCGGCGGGGGCGGGGCATGAGCGGCGAGCGCCCCCTCTCCGGGGTGGTGGTCGTCGACCTGACCCGGATCCTGGCCGGCCCCTACGCCTCGCAGAAGCTGGGGGACATGGGCGCCACCGTGTGGAAGGTCGAGCGGCCGGGCAAGGGCGACGACACCCGCGCCTGGGGGCCGCCCTTCTACCAGGGGATCAGCACCTACTTCATGGCGGTCAACCGCAGCAAGCGCTCGGTGGCCCTCGACCTCAAGCACCCGCGGGGGCAAGAGGTCGTGGCCCGCATGATCGAGCGCGCCGACGTGGTGCTGGAGAACTTCCGCCCCGGGGCCCTCGAGCGGCTGGGCTTTGGCTGGGAGCGGATCCAGGCCCTCAACCCGCGGGCGATCTACTGCTCGATCTCGGGCTACGGCCACCTGGGGCGCCACCGCGACCGGCCCAGCTTCGACGTGATCGCTCAGGGCGAGTGGGGGGCCCAGGACCTGACCGGCGACCCCGACGGTCCGCCCACCAAGTTCGGCCTGTCGATCGCCGACGTCACCGCCGGGCAGCACGCGGTGGAGGGGGTGCTGCTGGCGCTGCTGCAGCGGGAGCGCACCGGCCGGGGCGAGCGGGTGGACGTGGCCCTCTCCGACGGCCTGCTGGCCCTGCTCACCTACCAGGGGCAAATGGTGCTCACGGGCGGGCAGGCGCCCCGGCGCCTGGGCAACGCCCACCCCTCGATCGTCCCCTACCAGACCTTCCGCACCCGCGACGGGTGGCTCAACGTGGGGGTCGGCAACGACGGTCTGTGGGAGCGCTTCTGCCCGGCGATCGGCCGCGACGACCTCCTGGCCGAGGACGGCTACCGCACCAACCGCGGCCGGGTGGAGCGGCGCGAGGCGCTGGTCGCCACCCTGCAGGAGACGTTCCTCGAGCGCACCAGCGCCGAGTGGACGGCAGCCCTCGGCGAGGCCGGCGTGCCGGTGGGGCCGATCCGCGAGGTGGGGGCGGCCCTCGAGGACGCCCGCACGGACGCCCGCGGCATGGTCACCACGGTGCAGCACCCGGCGGCGGGGCCGCTCGCCATGGTGGGCAACGCGGTCAAGCTGGGCTCCCTCGGCATGGACCCGCCCTACGACCCGCCGCCGCGGGTGGGCGAGCACACCGACGAGGTGCTGGCCGCGGTGGGGTACGACGCCGCCGCGATCGCGGCGCTGCGGGAGGCCGGCGCGGTCGGCTGACGCGTGGCCGCTGGGCGCCGCGGGCGCGCGGATCCTGACGCCCTGGGGCTCGCGCGCCCGGAGCTGCGGGCTTGCGCCCTCGCATCGCGTGGCTACCCTGGGGCTCCTGCCCGGAGGCAGCCGTGACCGAGGTCGTGATCATTGGAGGCTGCGGCCACGTGGGCCTGCCCCTGGCGCTGGCGTTCGCGCGGGCTGGCCTGGACGTCGTCTCCTACGACCTCGCCGCCGACAAGGTCGCCGCCACCAACGCCGGGCGCATGCCCTTCCAGGACCGCGGCGCCGACGAGGTGCTGCGCGAGGTGCTCGACGCGGGGCGGCTCCGGTGCACCACCGAGCCAGCCGTGATCGCCGACGCCCGGGTGGTGGTCACCGTGACCGGCACCCCGGTGGACGAGCACCTCAACCCTCGCCTCGACGCGATCCGGGCCCTGGTGCACCAGCACAAGGAGCGCTTCCAGCGCGGCCAGCTGCTGGTGATCCGCAGCACGGTGTTCCCGGGCACGACCGAGCGGGTAGGCGAGCTGCTGCGTCGCGAAGGCCTCGAGCTCGACCTCGCCTACTGCCCGGAGCGGGTGGCCGAGGGCGTCGCTTTGGAGGAGATCGGCAGCCTGCCGCAGCTGGTGGCGGGCTGCAGCCCCCGGGCGCAGCAGCGCGCCGAGGCGCTGTTCGGGCGGATCGCCTCCGAGGTGGTGCCCCTCGAGCCGCTGGCGGCCGAGCTCGCCAAGCTGTTCAACAACGCCTGGCGCTACGTGCAGTTCGCGGTGGCGAACCAGTTCTTCATGATGGCGAACGACTTCGACGTGGACTTCTATCAGGTCCACCACGCCATGACCCACGGGTATCCCCGGGCCGAGGGCTTCCCCCGAGCTGGCTTCGCCGCCGGGCCGTGCCTGTTCAAGGACACCATGCAGCTGGCGGCGTTCCACCACAACCACTTCTTCCTGGGGCACGCCGCCATGCTCGTCAACGAGGGGCTCCCCAACTACGTGGTGGACCGCATGGCGCGCCGCTTCGCGCTGGGCGACCTGACGGTGGGCGTGCTGGGCATGACCTTCAAGGCCGAGTCGGACGACCCGCGCGACTCCCTGGCCTTCAAGCTGCGGCGCCTGCTCGAGGAGCGATGCCGCGCGGTGCTGGCGCACGACCCCTACCTGGAGCTGGAGGGGCTGACGGCGCTCGACGACCTGGTGGCCCGGGCGGACGTGCTGGTGGTGGCGACGCCCCACGCGGTCTACCGGGACCTCGACGTGGGCGGCAAGCCGGTGGTCGACGTGTGGAACCTGCACCAGGAGAGGCTCGACACCCTGTGAAAGTACTGATCACCGGCGCCAACGGGTTCATCGGCGGCTACCTGGTGGAGGAGCTCCTCCGCGAGGGACACGAGGTGGTGGGCCTCGACAACTTCGGCAAGTACGGGCGGGTGAAGAAGGCGGCCGAGGATGACCCCCGCTTCACCCTGGTCGAGGGCGACGCCAAGGACGTCGAGCTGCTGCGGCGCCTCCTCGACGACTGCGACCACTTCGTGGCCGGCGCGGCCATGATCGGCGGGATCTCGTACTTCCACGCCTACGCCTACGACCTGCTGGCGGAGAACGAGCGGATCACCGCCGCCGCCTTCGACGCCGCCCTGTGGGCGCACCGCGAGCGGCGCCTGGAGAAGATCACCGTCCTCTCCTCCTCCATGGTGTTCGAGAACGCCACCGTGTTCCCCACCCCCGAGGGGCACCAGCGGGAGTGTCCGCCGCCCCACTCGACCTACGGCTTCCAGAAGCTGGCCACCGAGTACTTCGCCCAGGGCGCCTATCAGCAGCACCAGCTGCCGTACACGATCTGCCGCCCGTTCAACTGCGTGGGGATCGGCGAGCGGCGGGCCCTGGGCGACGTGGAGGTGGCCTCGGGCAACGTCAAGCTCGCCATGAGCCACGTGGTCCCCGACCTGGTGCAGAAGGTGCTCAAGGGGCAGGACCCGCTGCGGGTGCTGGGGGACGGGCAGCAGGTGCGCTGCTACACCTACGGCGGCGACCTGGCCCGGGGGATCCGCGTCGCGATCGAGCATCCGGCGGCCAAGAACGAGGACTTCAACCTGTCGACGCCGGTGCAGACCGCGGTCCTCGAGCTGGCCGAGCTGATCTGGCGCAAGATCCACGGGCCCGAGCGCCCCTTCCGGGTGGAGCACGACCCGCCCTACCCGCACGACGTGCGCCACCGGGTGCCGGACGTCGGCAAGGCGAAGGAGCTGCTCGGCTTCGAGGCCACCACCGCCCTCGACACCGTGCTCGACGAGGTGATCCCCTGGGTGCGCGAGCAGGTCGGCGCGGGGACGATCTGAGGTGAGCTGGCCCGGCCCCGGCGAGCGTGTGGGCGAGCGGCCGAGCCCCCTCGACCTCGCCCACCTGTACCGCACCCGGTTCGGCCCTGCCGCGCGCGCCGGACGGGCCGCGGTGTGGAAGGTCCTGGTCGAGCACCACCTGCAGCGCTGGGTCCGCGCCAGCGACGCGGTCCTGGACGTCGGCTGCGGCGGCGGCGAGTTCCTCAACCACCTGCGCGCTCGCCGCCGAATCGGCCTCGACCTCAACCCCGACGCCGGCGCCGCCCTGGCGGCCGGGATCGAGTTCCACTGCGGCCCCGCCGACGACCTCGGCTTCCTCGGCGACGGCGAGGTGGACGTGGTGTTCAGCAGCAACCTGCTGGAGCACCTCTCCAAACCGGAGATCGAGCACCTGCTGGACGAAGCCCGCCGCGTCCTCCGCCCCGGCGGCTCGCTCCTGCTGCTGGGCCCCAACGTGCGCGTGATCCCGCACACCTACTGGGACTTCTGGGACCACCGCACCCCGATCAGCGACCGCTCCCTGGTCGAGCTCCTCGAAGCGCTCGGCTACGAGCTGGTCGAGGTGGTGCCCAAGTTCCTCCCCTACACCACCGTGTCGCGCCTCCCCAAGGCGTCGCCGCTGGTGCGGCTGTACCTCAAGGTGCCCCTCGCCTGGCGGGTCCTGGGCGCGCAGTTCTTCGTGCACGCGCGTAAGCCGAGGTAGACGCTCCCCGCTGCGCTCAGCTCCGCAGGCGCTATCCCCCCCCTCGCGTGGGCTGGTTCCGCCTCCTCAGCGGCCGCCGCCCAGCTGCTCGATCGCGTACTGCAGGTCCCACCGCCGCTCCTCGTCGGCCTCCCTGGCGAGGAGGGCCTCGGTCGCCTGGAGGACACGCTCCCGGAGGCCGGGGTGCCGGCGCGCGAGCGCCGGCAGGACGTCGAGCGCCACCGTCTCCCGCACGTGGGGGCGGGGGTCGTGCAGCGCCGGCAGCAGCGCCAGCGCGGCGGCGGCGCCGCCGGCGTGTGCGAGGTGGCGCGCCGCCCAGCGCCGAAGCCCCCCCGCGGCAAACGGGTCCTCCTGGTCGCGGTCCAGGTCGTCACGATCTTCCTCGTCAGG
>JAWLGW010000201.1:0-8535 GCA_041690735.1 Planctomycetota bacterium | reverse complement strand
GCCTCGCGCGCCGCAGCCTCGATCGCCGCCGCGGCCTCGGCGGCGCGCGGGCCGAGGGCGAACACGAACCGGCGCCGCAGGGTGCCCTCCAGTCGGTCCGTCAGCTCGAGGGCCACCAGTCGGCCCTCCCAGGCCAGGTGCGCGATCTGGCCCCAGCCGGCGCGCTTGCCGTCGATCAGGAGCAGCGAGCGGCGCAGCCGGAGCGACAGGGCACGGTCGCCCACACAGGCCGCCATCCAGGCGCCGTAGGCGAGGTCGACCAGGATCATGACCGCCAGCAGCCCGTACACCTCCAGGCCCCGATCCTCGCGGAGGGCGAGCGCCGCCAGCAGCGGCGCCAGGGCCAGGGTCGGCAGCTGCCGCGCGACCTTCAGCCGCAGGGTCAGGGGCTCTGCGGGCGCGTAGGCGGGCAACATCTCCTGCGGCTCGCCCCAGGCGAGGCGCGCCAGGGCGCGCACCCGGTCCGCCTCCTCGGGGGCGGGGACGAGCAACCCTCCCCCGAGCACCCACGGCCCTCGGTAGCCGGCGAAGCGGACCACCACGCCGTGCTCCGTGGCGCGGACGTCGGTGATCGCCTCTCGGCGTAGCGTGACCGGCCCCTCCGGCAGGTCGAAGGTGACGGTGTCGCCCTCGATGACGGCCCAGCCCAGGCGGCGGTGCGCCCAGATCGACCAGGCGACCATCGCCGCCATGGGGCTCAGGGCGAGCGCGATCCCGGTGCCGAACACCGGCGAGGCGCCCAGCACGCCCACCAGCTGATCGACGAGCGGCATCACCCAGTCGAGCGGGTCGCCGGGCTGAGCGACCAGCGCCTGCAGACCCGCGATCGGGAAGGCGGCGCACGCGAGCACGCTCCCCCACCGGATGGCGCGCAGCCGCCAGGTGGCGCGCCGCTCGAACACCACCGGCTCGGCGGGATCGCTCACTCCAGCGCCTTGATCGTCAGGGGCAAGGCCACCGTCACGCCGATCGCCAGGGTCAGCGCGAGCAGCGCGCGGCTGACGGCGTCCGCGCCCTCGCGCACCTCGTCCTCGGGCAGGGGACGGATCGACAGGTGGCGGCCGGCGGCGCGGGCGCGCTGCTCGATCGCCGCGGCGGCGGCCGCGGCCTCGGCTCCCAGGATCAGTCGGACCTGCTCCGCGCCCTCGCGCACCAGCAGCACCCCCTCGCCGACGGCGACCGAGCGCACGTCGCGCCAGGGGACCAGCCGGTGGCGACCCAGGAGGAGGCCTGCGCGGCCGACCTGCACCGCCACGATCCGCGCCTCGATCGCGTCCGCGTACACCCACAGGGCCGGCGGCAGCAGGCAAGGGACGGTGAGCACGCCCAGGCCGGCGGCGACCCCCTCGCCGACGACGGTCCAGGCGAACAGGCCGGTGGCCGCGAGCAGCACCGAGGCGCCGAGGTACGCCCAGGGCACCACCACCGCCAGCCAGCGCGAGCTGCCGAAGCGGAGGGCCGGCAGCCGACCGGCGGGCTCGAGCAGGTCGAGCACGACGCGCCGCTCGGCGGCGCTCGGCGCCGGGATCAGGAGGGGGCGCAGGAGGTCCAGCCAGGGCGGCCGGTCCGCCAGGCGGATCAGGACGCCGTGCGCCGTCTCCACCCGGTCCAGCACCTCGCTCACCGGGATCCGCACCGGCAGGGCGTCGGGCGCGGTGAAGGTGACCACGTCCTCCGTGATCCGACAGGAGCCGAACCGGCGCCGGCGATCGGCGGCGAACACCAGGGCCAGCAGGGCCGGCGACAGCAGCAAGGCCACCAGGGACAGCACCGCCGGCAGGCGCCCCGTCAGCTGCACGAGCGCCTGCACCGTGCCCTCGACGCCTCCTGCCGGGGCGCTGACCGGGGGCCCCAAGAGCATGCCCAGCAGCGGACAGCCGAAGACCCCGGCGAGCACCGCGGCCCCGCCCACCGCCGCCCGCTGCTCCCACACCAGCGCCGCTGGCGCGGGCCGCTCGAACACGACCCCGTCGTCGCTCACCGGTCCCCTCCGCCCAGCGCGCCGAGCAGCAGCGGCACCGCGACGCTCAGCCCCAGCGCCGCCGCCAGGGCCAGCAGGCCGCACGTCGCCCCGCCCGGGACGTCGTGCCGCTGGTGCGGGAGGAGCGGGCGCACGGTCAGGTCTCGCTCGACAGCGCGCGCGCGGGCCTCGATCGCCCGGGCGGCCGGCGCGGCCTCCTCGCCCAGGACCAGGCGGACGCGCTCGGCGCGGGTGGACAGCACCAGCACCCCCTCGCCGACGGCCACCTCGTGGAGCTCTTCCCAGGGCAGGAGGTCGTCGCGCAGCAGGAGCCCGCTCCCCGTGACCTCGAGCGGCACCAGGCGCGGCCGAATCGCGTCGCTCCACACCCACAGGGCGGGCGGCCCCACCAGGCCGAGGAGGGCCAGGCCCAGACCTCCGCTCGCCTGCGTGACCGTGACCGCCCAGGCGGCGAGGGCGCCCAGGAGGAGGAGCGCCAGCGCGCTGAGGTAGGTGGCGGTCGCCACACCCGCCAGCCACCGCGGCGGGCCGAACCGGGCCGCCGCGTGGCGCCCGTCGGGCTCGAGCAGCCGCAGCAGCCACCGCCGCTCGTCGGCGGTGGGCGCCGGGAGCAGGAGCGGGTCGAGGAGGTCGCGCAGGGCGGACCTGGACGCCGTGCGGACCTGGAGGCCGTGCGGCGTCTCCACCCGTTCGGTGATCTCCGCCAGGGGGATGCGGCGTGCGCGGCCGCCGGTGGAGAAGGTGAGCACGTCGCCCGTGACCGTGCAGGAGCCGAAGCGGTGACGGCGCCAGGCCCGCAGCGCGACGGCCAGCAGGGCCGGCGACAGCAGCACGACCCCCAGGCTGGTGGCGGCGGGCAGCGGGCCGACGATCCGGGAGACCTCGGCGTACAGGCGCGCCCAAGAGCTCGCCGGGGGGCGGGCGCCCAGGAGGTACGGCGACAGCGCGCACCCGAGCGTCAGCGACCCCACGCCGCCGATCGCCACCGCGGCCCGGTGCCACGCCAGCAGGCGGGGCGGCGGCAGGCGCTCGAACACGGTCCCCGGGTCCCTCACTCCGCGAGGATAGCGCCGGGCGGGCGGCGCGGCCCGCAGGTCCCGACCCGCTCGGGGGAGCCGCATTCCTCGCCGTTGAGGAACCAGGGCCAGCGACTAAGATCGCGCCTCTTCCGGAGGGTCTCCCATGCCCCACAACGCGCTCCGTGGCCGGAGCTTCGTCAGCGTCGACGACCTCAGCAACAAGGAGCTCGCCGAGCTCCTCGACCTGGCCCTGGCGCTCAAGCAGCGCACCCGGGCGGGCATTACCGATCACCCGCTGAAGGGCAAGACGCTGGGGCTGGTGTTCCAGAAGCCGTCCTTGCGCACCCGGGCCTCGTTCGAGGTGGCCATGCGGCAGCTGGGCGGCGACTCGATGTACCTGTCGCCGGCCGAGGTCGGTATGGGGCAGCGCGAGGCGGTCGACGACGTGGCGCTGGTGCTCAGCCGCTACTTCGACGCGATCGCCGCGCGGGTGTTCGGCCACGACGTGGTGGCGACCCTGGCCCAGCACGCCACGGTGCCGGTGATCAACGCCCTGTCGGACGGCGAGCACCCCTGCCAGGCGCTGGCCGACCTGCTGACCCTGCTGGAGTGGAAGGGCGACCTGACGGGCCTCACCGTGGCCTACGTGGGCGACGGCAACAACGTCGCCGCCTCGCTGGCGCTGGCCTGCGCCAAGGTGGGCACCCACTTCGCGATCGCCACCCCCGAGGGGTACGAGCTGTCGGCGGCGGCGGTGGACCGCTTCCAGGCGGCCGCCAGGGACACCGGCGCCGAGCTGCGCCAGACCCACGACCCCGAGGCCGCGGTCAGCGACGCCCAGGCGATCTACACCGACGTGTGGACCAGCATGGGGCAGGAGGCGGAGAAGGAGAAGCGGCTGCGCGACTTCGCCGGCTTCAAGGTGACCGAGGCCCTGCGGGCGCAGGGGGACGACGCGATCGTGCTCCACTGCCTGCCCGCGCACTACGGCGAGGAGATCGACCGGGACGTGACCCGCGGGCCGCACTCGGCGATCTGGGACCAGGCGGAGAACCGCCTGCACGCGCAGAAGGCCCTGCTGGCGTCGTTGCTCGCATGAGCGAGCACGAGGCGAGCGAGGAGGTCCCGGCCGGCGCCGGGACGGGCGCGGCGGCGGACGCCGCCGAGGACGAGGGCGGCGGCTCGCCCCTGGTGGTGGTCCTGCTGCTCGCGATCGTGGGCGCGGTGATCTACACCTTCGTCTCCACCGCGCCCTCGGGGAGCAGCGAGGGCGAGCTGCCCCCCGGCAGCGACGTGGCGCAGCTCCTGGCGCAGGGTCGGGCCCTGGGGGAGCAGGGGCGCATGCAGGAGGCGCTCCCCTACGCGCTCAAGGCGGCGCAGCTCGCGCCCGAGGACGCCAAGGCGAACGCCGCGGTGGGCGACGTGCTGGCGAGCCTGCAGCGCCACGACGAGGCGCTGGCCTACCTGCAGAAGGCGTACGAGCTGCGGCCCGACTTCCAGCCGTACGCGGTGCTGCTCGGCCGCAGCCTGACCGCCCTCGAGCACCACCAGGAGGCGCGGCCGCCGCTGCAGCGGGCGCTGGAGCTGTCGCCGGTCGACCCCGAGCCACACTACTGCCTCGGGTTCGGCGCCATGCGCACCGAGGACTGGCAGGGCACCGTGCGCCACCTGGAGGCCTTCGTGGCCAGGGCGCCCGAGGTCCCGGCCAGCCGCCGCTACCTCCCCCTCGCCCTGCGGCTGCTGTCGGACGCGCAGGACGCGATCGGTCAGGGCGAGGCCTCGCTGGCGGCGCTCTCCAGCCTGGCGGCGCTGGTCCCGCCGCAGGAGCTGGGGGTGCGCTTCGCCCTGGCCCGCAAGCGGCTCGAGGTCCAGGGGCTGGACGCGGCCCTGCGGGCGCACGACGCCTCGGGGGAGGACGCCACCTTCGAGGACCTGTGCGTGGAGGGCCACCTGCGCGCCTTCGACCCCCGGCCCGCGGCTCACGCCCGGGCGCCGCTGGAGCGCGCCCACGCGCTGGCGCCCGACCGGCCCGAGCCGCTCCTCGGGCTGGCGCTCGAGGACGCCCGCGGCGGAGACCTGCCGGCGGCGCAGGAGCGGCTGGAGGAGCTGCTGCAGCAGGCCCCGCAGCACGGCGGCGCCAAGCTGCTGCTGGCGCAGGTGCACCGCCTCGCCGGCCGGCCCGCCGAGGCGCTGGCGATCTACGAGGGGCTGCGGGGGACGCCGCAGGGGCCGCTCGCCGAGCGGGAGATCCTCGCCACTCACCTGGCGGCGGAGGACGCCGAGGCGGCCCTGACCTTCGTGCAGGGGCTGTTCCCGGACGCCGCCCCGGGCGACCCGCGCCACTTCCTCGAGGCCGAGGCGCTCCAGCAGCTGGGGCGGTTCGATCAGGCCCGCGCGGTGCTCGAGCGGCTGCGCGATCAGGGGCGCGAGGAGGACCGCACCCTGTGGACCTTCTACCTCGGCCGCCTGGCCCTCGATCAGGGGGAGGCCGAGGCCGCCCGGGCCGCCTTCGACAGCCTCGACCTGCCGCTGCGGGGCGAGGACGCGCGCCGGTTCCCGCGGGTCAACCTGTGGGCCGGCGTCGCCTTCCACCCGGTCGACCCCGAGCGGGCGCAGGCCCTGTGGCGGGCCACCGCCGAGGACGGCGTGCGGTGGGGCGAGCGGGCCCTGCCCACCCTCGCCTGCGCCCGGCTGCTGGGCGAGGCGAGCGCCGAGGAGCTGGCGGGGGCGGCCCGGATCGCCGAGTGGCAGCTCCACAACGACGCCCTGGTGATCGAGGCCCTGGCGCGCGCCGCCGCCGGGGACGCCGCCGGCGCGCGCGACGCCTACGCCGACGCGGTGGCGGCGTCCGCGGGCAAGGAGTTCCCGGCCCGCCTGGCGCTGCGCGCGCTGGAGTAGCGAGACCGAGGCGCAACGCAGTCAGGGCGTCCGCGCGAGTGAGCGCGTGTCGGACGTCCTGACAAGGCGTCGCCGAGGTCCAGCGATCTCTTCCGATCGAGCCCGAGGCGCAACGCCGTCAGGGCGTTCGACACGAGTGAGCGCGCGTCGGACGTCCTGACAAGGCGTCGCCGAGGTCCAGCGCTCTCTTCCGATCGAGACCGAGGCGCAACGCAGTCAGGGCGTCCGACACGCGCTCACTCGGCGAGGGGGCGCTCGAGGTCGAGGGCGAGGGTCTCGATCATCTCGCCCGCGCTGAGGAGCTCCTCGCGCAGGGCGGTGTTCTCGGCCTCGAGCCGCTTGAGGCGGGCCCGCGCGTCGCGCAGGGCGCCGCGCAGCCGGGCGCAGGTCGCGCACTCGCCGAGGTTTCCGTCCAGCTCGTCGGTCTCGTCCGCCACGTGATGTGCCTCGTGCGCTCAGCGTAGCCTTGTCGGGGCGCTCGGCGCAACCTATACCAGGCCAAGGCGTCCGGAGGCGGTGTGGACCGTTTGGTGTGGGTGTTGGCGGTGGTGGTGGCGGCCGGGGTGGGCCTGCTGGCCTTCGTGGTGGGCGACCGCCGCCGCCGCCGCGCGGCCGGCGCGGCCGGGCCCCGCCCCTGCCCCTCGGTGGGCGAGGCCTTGCGGCGCGTGCCGCGCCCGCGCGGGCGGGTGCTGGTGGTGTTCCTGGGCGAGGACCCGGCGAGCGTGGCCACCGGGGCGGCCCTGGCGGAGGACCCCCGGCTAATGGGCCTGCTCGACAGCGACGGCCTGCAGCACGTGATCGTGCGGGTGGCCCGGGAGGGGCGCGAGGTGGCCGAGGCGCTCCTCGCCAAGTACGGCGGGCGTCCCACGCTGCCGGCGGGGCCCTCGGCGCTGCTGCTCGACGCCAAGGGGCAGTCGCTCGGGGTCGTGGAGAGCGGCGAGGAGCCGTTGACCGCTCGCCTGGAGGCCCTCATCGGCGGGCCTGCGGCCGCCGCCGCGGGTGGTGACGATCCGGTGGCCAAGGAGTGACGGCCTCGGGATCGGCGGTGGGCTACCGTCAGCCCCGGTCGCGTGGACAGGGGTCCCGAGGCTGCGGTATACTCCGCCCCCTCATTGGTAAGTGAAGCCCTCGAGCGAGTTAGGCCCTCGCCATCCGGCGACCCGGGCTCTAGAATCGAGACCGTCATGGATCGTAGCCACCTGTTGATCGCTTTCCTGCTGGGCGTGTGCGTCGCCCTGGGCACCGCGCTGGTGCTGCAGTCGGGTGACGCCCTCCCGCGCGCCCACGCGCAGGCGTCGGGCTCGGGCGAAATGTTCGCCGTGACGGGCACTGGGACCACCAGCCAGGGGCACGACGTCCTGTTCCTGGTCGACTCCCGCTCCAGCCGGCTGGCGGTCTACGAGTACAAGGGCGGCCGCCTCACGGTGGGCGCGATCCGCAACCTCGAGTACGACCTGCGCTTCCAGGAGTTCCCCGGCAAGAAGCAGAACCCGTCGGTTCGCGACATGAAGGAGCTCTCCGAGAAGCAGGGGCGGTAGCTCCCGCGGCGTAGGCGAGGCGAGAACACGGGCCCGGCCGGCGCGCGGTCGGGCCTACCGAGGAGGACGGCCCGATGGCGGTCGAATACATGACCTTCCAGGAGGTGCTGGAAGAGCTCCAGATCGACGAGGAGGAGCTGAAGCGCCTCGTCTCCAACGCCGAGCTGCGAGGCTTCCGGGCCGGCAGCAGCATGAAGTTCAAGCGCGACGACGTGCTGAACCTCAAGCAGGGGCGGGAGACCGAGCCGACCATCATCCTGACCGACTCCGATCAGGAGATGGGCATCGCCGAGTCGTCGGACGAGCTGATCCTGGAGGACTCGACCTCGGATACGGTGATCCACATCGGCGACATCATGGGCGGCGCTCGCTCGGGGTCGCAGCAGGAGATCATCTTCGACACCACCGAGGAGTACACGGTCTCCCCGCACGACAGCGACATCAGCAGCGGCATGAGCGGCCTGTCGGGCGCCAGCGGGCTGTCGGGCCTGTCGGGCGTGAGCGACATGAGCGGCGTGAGCGGCGTGAGCGGCCTGTCGGGCGTGAGCGGCGTGAGCGGCGTCAGCGAGTACAGCGGGCTGTCGGGGCTGTCGGGCTTCGAGAGCGCCGACTCCATGGACCCCGAGGCGGTCATCCCCACCGTCGAGGTCCCCTCGGTCTCCGAGGACATGGGCCTGGTGGAGACCGACTCCGACGCGGCGCTGGTCGAGGTGGGCTCGGACGAGTCCATGGAGACCGAGGCCTTCGAGCTCATGGACGAGTCGGGCGAGACCGACGGCGTCGCGGACGTGGGCGCGGTCAAGGGCTCGCGCCGCTCGCGGCGGGCCATGTCGCAGTCGGCCCGCATGCGCGCCCTCGAGATCGAGCAGAAGCGCTCGCACGCCGGCTGGACCGTGACCCTGCTGTTCATCGTGATCCTGCTGTCGGCCCACTTCGGGGTCCTGTACAGCGAGCTGCTCGGGACCCACCCCAGCTGGGTGGACGACTTCACCAACCCGTTCCGCAACGCCGTCGACACGCTGTACGCCAGCTTCAACGGCTGAGCCGGACGCAGGCCCAACAGACCCCTCGGCGCCCGCCGGGGGTCTTGGCGGTGGTT
>JAWLGW010000200.1:0-8573 GCA_041690735.1 Planctomycetota bacterium | reverse complement strand
CGGTCCCCTGCCGGCGACGGCGCGCCCCCACCACCGCGACTCGCCCGCGGAAGGTCACCGGCGCAGCGGGTCGGGTTGGGGCAGCCCCAGCTCGCGCATCTCGTCCTTCCAGGCGGCGACCGAGCGGGCCACGCCCTCCGACAGCGGGGTGAAGGGGGCGTCGTAGCCAGCCGCGCGCAAGGCGGTCAGGTCTGCCTCGGTGAAGCTCTGGTAGCGCCCGGTCAGGGCCGGGTCGAACGGGACGTACTCCACACTCCCGTGGCCGAGGGCGCCGATCGCCAGCCGGGCCAGCTCGTTGAACGAGGCGCTCCGCCCGCTGCCGAGGTTGACGATCTGGCGGCGCACTGGTCCCTCCGCCAGGAACAGGTTCACCCGCGCCACGTCCTCCACGTACACGAAGTCGCGCCGCTGCTCCCCGGCTTCGTAGCCGTCGGTCCCCTCGAACAGGCGGGCCACGCCCCGCTCGACCAGCTGCCGGTGCACCTGGTAGACCATGGAGGCCATGCGCCCCTTGTGGGCCTCGCCGGGCCCGTACACGTTGAAGTAGCGCAGCCCGACCACGGTGCTCTCGGCGTCGTGCAGGAACCGGCGCACGTGCTGGTCGAAGGCGAGCTTGCTGTAGCCGTACACGTTGAGCGGGCGCTCGTTCCGGGGCTCGGGGGCGAACCGGTTGGACGCGCCGTACACCGCCGCGCTGGAGGCGTACACCAGCGGCGCGCGCTCCCGCAGGGCGTACTGCAGGAGCAGCTTGCTGCAGGCGAAGTTGAGCTCCATGAGGGTGCGCCCGTCGCGCTCCCGGGTGTCGGTGCGGGCGCCCTGGTGATAGATCCGGGTGAAGGCGCCGGCGAAGGCGCCGCGCTCGAGGCGGCGGTAGAAGTCGGGGCGGTCGATGTAGTCCGCGATCTGGCAGTCGCGCAGGTTCCTGAACTTCTCGCCCCGGGTCAGGTCGTCGACCACGACCACGTCGGTGATGCCGCGGGCGTTGAGGGCCCGCACCAGGTTGCTGCCGATGAAGCCGGCGCCGCCGGTGACCAGATGCATGGGGAGCCTCGGGAGGCGGGCGCGGCAGGCGCTCCGCCGTGAATGCACGCGCGGACCACGCTACCCGGCCGGCGCAGGCAGGGCCAGATCAAGCGGGAGAGCAGGTTAGGCGCGACTTCACCAGGACGCTTGACCTCGCCCGGGACCGAGCGCTACTCTCTCAACATGTTGAGAATGATTCTCAATCTCAGGCCGTGCGGCTGCCGGGGTCCCGGGAGCTGCCGTTAACCCCTTGTGCCTGCGCGTTTTTTTCGGCAGGTGTTGAGACTGAGTCTCAGTCGCAGGAGACTCCGCAGGAGACGCTCATGACCCACCGCCTTCGCCGCCGCGCCCGCGGCTTCACCCTCCTCGAGCTGCTGGTCGTGGTGGCGATCCTGGCCACCGTCGCCGGCGGCCTGCTGGTCGCCTACGACGGCCTCGACACCGACGCCGCCGAGGCCCAGGCGACCTTCAACATCGCCGCCCTCGACAAGGCGGTGCGGGCCTACAAGACGATCAACAAGACCTTCCCCGACAACCTCGACTCGCTGATGGTCGAGGGCGCTGACGAGTTCACGATCTCGTTGCCGGCCAAGCTGCTCGGGGACGACGTCGATGCCAATGGCGTCAAGATCCCGACCACCGACGACGGGAAGCTGGCCTTCTACACCCTGACGGCGGACGGGGCCGCCGCGCTCCGGGGCGCGGGCATCACGACCCTCCGCTACATCGGCGCTACCGCCTCCAACACCATCGACGCGATTCCCTCCGTCCCAAACCGAATCTTCGACGATGCGAACCGGGGACTGGGCGTGAGCGGCCAGGTCGCGACGGGTGCCAAGGTCGCGGTGATCGAGTCCAAGGACATTCGCACCACGGGCCCCGCGACCTCGGAGCGCCTGCGTGACATCGCCGGCCTGCCAGCGGACCGGCAGCACGTCGTCGTGGCCTTCGGCCTCGGCAACAACAGCACCATCGTCAAGAGCGACAGCCCGGGGGGCCTGTCGGAGGCGCCCTGGTACACCAAGGTGGCCAAGGACGAGTACGGCCGCTACCTCCTCCTGTTCCACCTCGCCAGCGACGACGACCTGAGCGGCACCATGGACAGCGACGAGTTCTTCAGCGCTGCCAAGTTCCTGGGCGTCCTCGACACCCGCGGCGACTGGCTCGACGAGGAGTTCGCCGAGTTCACCAACCAGAAGACCTGATCCGACCCTGACCGCCGGGGGCGCGACCGCGCCCCCGGCGGCGCTCCGGAGCCTCCGTGACCCTCTCTCGCCGACTGACCTTGCTCGAGCTCCTGGTCTCGGTGGCGATCGTCGCCACCCTGGCGGGCGGCCTGGTCCTCGCGGCCTCGGGGACCGAGGAGCACGCGGCCCGGCACCTCGCCGAGCGCGAGCTGCACGAGCTGCGTCAGGCGGTGCTGGCGTTTCGCCGCGACACCGGCTGGCTCCCCGGCCAGGGGCCGTTCGCTCGCGAGGGGGAGCACGCCGAGGGGTGCGTGCGCCTCCAGGCCGGGGTCGAGGCCTGGTTCGCCGCCCCTGAGAACCTGGTTCAGCTGGTGGAGAACCCGCTGCAGCCGACCGTCCGCTTCGACGACCGGCTCGCCGCGCCCAAGCCCCACGCCCTCGCCACCTACGACTGGGACACCCGGCGCGGGTGGAACGGCCCCTACCTCCGCGACGAGGGCCTGCTCACCCAGGATGGCGTGAGCGGGATCCCCGCCGTCGCCGATCCCTTCCGGGCCGCTTCGGCTCCCGGCTGGTCGTCCCGCACGGGCCGAGCGCTGGACCTGGGCGGTCCCTACCGCTTGCGCTATCTCGGCGCCCCCGCCAGCCGACACGACGACCGCGACCTCAGCCGATTCGAGGTGGCCTCCGCCGGTCCCAACGGTCAGTGGGGCGACCCTGACGACCTGGCGCTGCCGCTCCAATGACCCGCCGCACGCACGCTCCGCGCGCCTTCACCCTCCTCGAGCTGCTGCTGGTGGTGTTCATCCTGGCCGCCGTCGCTGCGACGTCGATGTCGCTGGTCGACCGGCAGGATCAGCAGCTGCGCTACGACGTGACCAAGGCTCGCATGGAGACGATCCGCAGCGCGGTCGTCGGACCTGAGGGGGCAGCCGCGCGTGGGGCCGCGGGCTTCGTGGCTGACGTGGGACGGTTCCCGAGCGACGCGACCGAGCTGCTGTCTCTCCCCGCAGGCATGGCGAGCTTCACCTTCGACGTCAACGGCCCGGAGCCCACCCATGTGGCCTGCGGCTGGAACGGGCCGTACGTCCCGATCCCCGCCCATCGGGCGGGCACGCTTCCCCGGCTGCTCGACGGCGCGGGCCGACCTTTCGAGGTAGCGGTCGCCGGCGGCTCGCTGTCCATCCAGTCCACCGCGGGCGACGAGGCCGACGCTCACCCGGCGCCTCTCGTGGTGACCCAGGGGGAGGCCTTCGTCCAGGTGGTGGGCCTGGCGGTCGAGGTGACCTTCGACGCTCCGCTGGGTCCGGGCGAGACAGTCCGGATCGCGCTCCGGTATCCAGTGAATGGCGCCCCTACCGGCGCGATCGTCGCGGACCTGCAGCCGGTGAATGGGGGCGTCGCCGCGGTCGGGACGTTCACCGACACCACCTGGATCCCCTGGGGAGTGCGCAGCCTCGAGGTGGTGGAGGGCTCGGACCCGCTGATCCGGTTCGGCAGCGGGACTCCGAAGCGCGTCCTGTTGCGGCCCAGGTTCACGCCCGATCCGGAGCCGATCAAGCTCGCCTGGAGCGTCGTCCCATGAGCCGCCCCCTCCGGGCCCTGGTCGCCCTCGAACACGACGGGGAGTCGGTCACCGCTGCGCTGGTGCGCCGCGCCGGCGACGAGGCGGTCGTCGAGCGGACCGCGCGCGCCATGGCGGCCGACCTCGCCTCCGGCCTGGTCGAGGCGGTCGCCGCGCTGCGGGCGGGCGGACGGCTGCCCCGGGCCGCCCTGCTGGTCAGCGGCGAGGTGGCCGCCGCCGGGCTGGCCCTCCCAGAGATCACGGGCCTCACGGCCGAGCGCGCCAGCGCGCTGATCGCCTGGGAGCTCGAGCCCTTCCTCCCTCACCACGAGGAGGGCGAGGCGACGGCGCCGCAGGCGCTGGCCTGCGGGTGGGCGAGCCGGCGGCGCGAGGGCGCGCCGCTGCTGGTGGCCGGGCTGCGGGTGGACCGCCGCGACGCGCTGGCCGGCGCGGTGGCGGCGGCCGGGCTCGAGGCCGTGGCGCTGTACCCGGCGCTGGGCTGCGCGGCGGCCGCCGTCGACGGCGCCGACACGAGCGCCCATACGAGCGCCCTGGTCCTGGAGGTCGGCCGCGACCGGGTGGGCGTGAGCGAGGTCGCAGGGCAGACGGTCATCGCCCACCGGCAGGTGCGCTGCGACGCCGCCCGCGGCCCGGTGGAGGCGGCCCTGGCCGCCTGGGACGAGCGCACGCCGCTGATCCTGGTGGGCCCCGCCGCGGAGGGCACGGCCGAGGCGCTGACGGCCCTGGGGGCGCGGCGGGTCGCGACCGAGGCGCCGTCGGGCAGCCTGCTGGGCGCGGCCCGCCACGCGCTCGGCCTCGCCGGCGCGGGCGACCTGGCGGCGGTCCCGGCGCAGGCGCCGCGGCCCGCCGCCTGGACGCGCCCGCGCCTCCAGCTGCTCGCCGGCGCCGCCCTGGCGGTGGTGGCGGTGATTGGGTTCGAGGCGCGCGCCGCGCGGCGGGTGGCCGCGCTCGAGGCCGAGCGGGTCTTGCTGAGGGGGGAGGTCGAGCGGGCCCGCACGGCGGCGGCCCTGGAGGAGGAGGCGCGGCGGCTGAGCGCCCAGCAGGAGGATCAGCGGCTGCTGAGCGTGCGACGCGCGCGCCTGCCCGTGGTGCTGGCGGCCCTCGCTCGGGCGACGCCCGACGCCCTGACCGTCGACCGCCTCGAGGAGGACGGGCAGCAGCTGCGGGTGGTCGGCTTCGCCCTCACCGACCTGGCGGTGCAGCGGCTGCGCCGCGACGGCGAGCGGGCGCTGCGCGTCCACGGGTGGGCGGCGGGCGAGCCGCGTCTGGAGCGCCGGCGGGGACGCCTGGGGATCGTCGGCTACGGGTTCGAGCTGCGGTTCACGCGCGAGGGAGCGCCCCGTGAGTGAGCCGCGCAGGCAGGCGCTGCTGCTGGGCGTGCTGGTGGCGGCGGGCCTGGTGAACTCCGGGGTGTTCCGCGCCCGCCCCCTGCTCGCGCGCGCGCGGGCCCTGGCGGCGGAGCGCGACGCGCTGGCGCCGCAGGCCGCCCGCGCGCTGACCCCCGCGGCGCTGCAGCGCCTGGAGGCCCGCCTGGCCGACCTGCGGCGGGGGCCGGGGCCGGCGGCGAGGTGGGCCGGCCCCCGCGACCAGGCGGACCTGGCGGTGCGCGTCGCGGCGCTGGCCGAAGGGGCGGGCCTCGAGGTGCAGTCGCAGCGGCGCGAGGCCGACCGGCGACGCACCTCGGCGGTCGAAGGCCCGCTGGCGGGGGCGCTCGTGGGGCGGCCCCTGCGGGAGTGGGTGGTGCGCGGCGACTTCCACGCCCTGTGGACCTTCCTGGGCCGCCTCGAGCAGCTGCCCTGGGACGTGACGGTGGTGCGCCTGGCGGTGACGCGGGTGGAGGGCGCCAGCGGGGCTCCGCTCGAGGTCGCCATGACGGTGGCGCTGTGACCCCGGGAGGCGCGCCGGCCGCGACCCGCCCTCAGACCGAGCGGCTGCTGCGGGCGGCCAGGGAGGCGGGGCTGTTCACCGCGGCCGTCCAGGAGGATGTGCTGCTCGAGGCGCGCCGCGCCCGGCGCGACCCCCTGGACGTGGCCTCGCACCGGCTGCGCCTGCCGGCGGAGGCCTTCTACCGGGCGCTGGCGCGGGCGCAGGGCCTCCCGTTCCTCGACGCCGCCGAGCTCGAGCCCGACCCCGACCTGCTCCAGCGCTTGCCGCGCTCGCTGCTGACCCGCCGCCGCCTGCTGCCGGTCCGGCGTCCTGAGGAGAGGACGGAGGGGGCGGGCGGCCCCTGGATCGCCACCAGCGACCCCGACGACGTGCCGGCGGTCGAGGCGCTGCGGGGCCTGCTGGGCGCCCCCCCCCGCCTGGTCGTCACCACGCCCGCTGCCCTGGAGGCGGCGTTGGAGGGGCTCGCCGGCGGGGGCCCGGCCGGGGCCTTCGATCCGGTGCGCTTCCTGGACGAGCTCATGGGCGAGGCGTACCTGCGGCGCGCCTCCGACGTGCACCTCGGCCCCTCCGAGGAGGGGCTGGCGGTGCGCCTGCGGGTCGACGGGCGCCTCCGTCCCTACGGGCGCCCCCTCCCGGTCGAGGCGGCGGTGCCCCTGCTCACCCGGGTCAAGGTGCTGGCGGGCCTCGACATCGCGGAGCGGCGCGAGCCGCAGGACGGCGGGTTCACTCACGCGCTGGGCGAGGCGGGGGACACGATCGACGTGCGGGTGGCGACGATCCCCACCAGCCACGGCGAGCGCGCCACCCTGCGCTTGCTGGGCGCGGAGACGGCGGAGCTCACGGTCGCGCAGCTCGGCTTCGGGGCGTCCGACCTCGCGCGCCTGCGCGACGTCCTCGCCACTCCGCACGGCATGGTGCTCTTGACCGGCCCGACCGGGAGCGGCAAGACCACCACCCTGTACGCCGCGCTGCGCGAGGTGGCGACGCCCGAGGTCAACGTCATGACCGTGGAGGACCCGGTGGAGTTCCTGCTCCCCGGCGTGACGCAGATCGCGGTCGACCGGGCCGGCAAGGTGAGCTTCGCCCGGGCGCTGCGCTCGATCCTGCGCCACGACCCCGACGTGGTCATGGTGGGCGAGATCCGCGACGGCGAGACGGCCGACGTGGCGCTCAAGGCGGCGCTCACCGGGCACCTCGTGCTGAGCTCGCTCCACACCAACGACGCGCCCGGGGCGGTGACCCGCCTGCTCGACCTCGGCTGCGCGCCGTACCTCGTCGGCTCGGTGCTGCGGGCGGTCCTCGCGCAGCGGCTGGTGCGCCGCCTGTGCCGCGGCTGCCTGTGCGCCACCCCACCTTCTTGCGAGGAGCGGGCGCGCCTCGAGGCGCTGGCGCTGCCGGCGGACGACGCCCTGTGGACGCGCGTGGCCTCGGCGCCAGGCTGCCCCGCTTGCGTCGGCACCGGCACCCGCGGGCGCACGGCGATCGTCGAGGCGCTGTGGGTGACCGCGGACCTGCGGCGGGCGATCGCCGCGGGCGACGGGGAGGCGGCGCTGGTGGCGCGGGCGCGGGGCGAAGGCTACCGGACGCTCGCCGAGGCCGCGCTCGACGCGGCCCGGGCCGGCGAGACCAGCCTCGCCGAGGCGCTGCGGGCGAGGGTGTAGCCGTGGCCGTGGCGTACGTGGCGCTGGATGGCAGCGGACAGGAGGTGCGAGGGCGGCTGGAGGTGCCGGACGTCGCCGCGGCCGCCGCGCGCCTGCGCGCGCAGGGGCTGTTCCCGATCGAGGTCGGCCTGGCGCCCGCCCCCGCCGCGGCGTCTCCTGCCGCGGCGGCCCCCGCCGCGGCGGCCCCCGCCGACGCCGCCCCGCTGGCCCTGCCAGTGCGCGCCGCGGACGTGGCGCTGTTCCACCGTCAGCTGGCCATGATGCTCCGCTCCGGCCTGACGCTGCTCGGCGCGCTCCAGCAGCTGCGGTCCAGCGCCCCGCGGCCTCAGCTGCGCCGCACGGCGGCGCGCCTGGCCGAGGCCGTGCAGCGGGGCAGCTCCCTGTCGGAGGCGCTCGAGCGCGAAGGCGGCCCGGCGGCGGGCCTGGCCGTGCACCTGGTGCGGACCGCCGAGGCTACGGGCGAGCTGGAGGTCGCCTTCGACCGCGCCGCCGACGCGGTGGAGCGCGCCGCCGAGCTGCGGGCGCAGGTCCTGAGCGCCCTCCTGTACCCCACCGTGGTGGTCGCGACCGCGGTGGGCGTGTTCTGGTTCCTGGCGCTCAAGGTGGTCCCCAAGTTCGCGGTCTACCTCGCCCGCCGGCAGGTGGCGCTGCCGACCTCCACCCAGCTGCTGGTAGACGTGTCGGACCTGCTGCGCGAGCACGGCCTCGCCGTCGCGGGCGGGGCCCTGGCCACGGGTCTGCTGCTGCTGGCGGCCGCCCGCACACCGGCGGGGCGGCGCCTCGCCGACCGGCTGCTGCTGAAGGTCCCGGTGATCGGCGCCGTGCTGCTCGCGGCCGCCCTGGCGCACATCAGCCGCACCGTGGCCATGCTGCTGCGGAGCGGCCACACCCTGCTGGAGGCCCTGCGGATCGCCGAGGCCACCACCGCCAACACCCGGGTCGCCGAGGCCCTCGGAGCCGCGCGGGCGCAGGTGGTGCGCGGCGAGAGCCTGGCCGAAGCGCTCGAGCGGCCGCCCCTCCCGCCCCTGTGCGCGCGCGTGGTGGGCGTGGGCGAGCAGGCCGGCACCCTCGACCTCGTGTTCGACGAGCTGGGGGCCTTCTACGACCGGCGCCTGCAGCGCACCCTCCGCACCCTGGCGGCCCTCCTCGAGCCGGCGGTGCTGCTGGTGGTGGGCGGCCTGGTCGGCTTCGTCTACCTGAGCTTCTTCCAGGCCGTGTTCCGGCTGACGG
>JAWLGW010000199.1:0-8588 GCA_041690735.1 Planctomycetota bacterium | reverse complement strand
GCGTGGCGCCCCAGCAGCCGCCGGGCCCGCCCGGGCCGCGCCAGCTCCTCGGGGTTGGGCACCTGCGCCAGCTCGGTCTTGATCTGGCCGCAGATGTCGTCGGTCTGCGTGTAGATCTGGAGGTCGTCGACGCCGCGGCCGACCACCCGCAGGCTCCACACGGCCGCCAGCCCCTCCAGGAGCAGGAACAGCCCCGAGGCGAGGAACAGGAACAGGAACTTGGTCCGGATCCGCACGGTGAGGCCGTTGTACCCGGGAGCGCGGCGACGCGGGAGAGAAGGCTGGCTGACGAGCTAGAAACAGAGAGAGGAGCGAGCGAGGAAGGCAGGAAAGCAGGGAAAGGGGCCGATTCTTCCTGCGTTCCCGCTTTCCTCGCTCGTCGATCTCTCTTTGTGCCTTCGCCTTCAGCGCTCTCCTGACAGGTCCACCTTCTCTCGCAGGCCCGCCTGGTACTCGCGCCACTGCGCCAACAGGGAGCCCGTCGGCTTGCCGTGCTCGATCGCCTTGCCCATGGCCTCGTGGGCGATCGCCCAGTCCTCGAAGAACACGGCCACGCGCATCAACAGGTAGTAGGCCCAGCCCACGCGGACCTCATCGTCCTCGCTGTCGATCACCTCGTGGAGGTTGTCGCGGGCCGCCTGGTAGAAGGGCAGCGCTCGGGCCCGGTGCTTGCCGGCCTGCTGCTGGTGGGACTGAGCCTGATCCCGCCGGCCGGCCTCGGTGGCGGCCGCCGCGGCGAGCATGGCCTTGCGCTCCTGCTGGTGGTGGACCTCGCCGCTCTCGTACTGGAGCCGCGCCAGCTCGAAGCGCATGCGCACGTGCGAGGGGTACCGCCCCACCCCGTCCTGCAGGACGGTCATGGCGGCCTCGACGTCGCCTGCCTCTGCCCGCTCCAGGCCGGAGCGGAACACATCGTCCGCCTCGGCCGGGGGCGCCAGCGCGCATCCGGGCGCCAGGGCCAGGAGGACGAGCAGCGGCGCCAACAGGCCGGGGAGGGCGCGAGCGCCAAACAGTGAGCTTTCGATCACGGGCGTCTTGTCTCCCCCCTCCGGACGAGCGGGTCCGGCAGCAGGTTCAGCCGCCAGCTCCGCGCGAAATTCGGGCGAGAAGGTAACCGGATCAGCCCCCCTGGTCCATGCCGCCGATCCGCTGACGGCGTCCCTCCGCCCCGGGGCCCTCCATCCAGGGGAACACCCCGCCTCGCGGAGGCTGCCCCTCGCGCTGGAGGCTAGCCTCGGCCAGGTGGCGCTGGATCATCCGGCGGATCTGGGTGTACTCCCGCCGCAGCGGCTCCTCCTCGGGCATCTCGGCCACGTCCATCTCCGCCAGCACGTAGTTGAGCCAGTCCAGCGAGCGGGTGTAGTCCTGCAGGAAGAAGTACAGGCGCCACAGCTTGTCGGCGATCGACTTGTCGTCGGGCCGCTGGGTCCGGTAGCGCAGGTAGTGGCCCAGCGACTGCCGCGCGTGCCCGTGCAGGCGCTCGAGCGCGGCCTGGAACTGCGGCTCCGCCGAGGCGAAGAACTCGTCGATCTCCTCCTCGGTGAGCGGCGCGCCGCCCTTGGAGGGCGGGAGCTCGTGCTTGTAGTCGACCCAGGCCATGTCGTAGTGGATCGCGTCCGCCGCCCGGAACCAGTAGGCGGCCAGGCTGAACTGGGTCTGCGCCGCCAGGAAGCGCACCTTGCTGGAGTCGGGGACGCGGCGCAGGATCTCCTCCAGCAGGTCCACCGCCTGGGTGATCGCGGGCGGCTCCGCCTGCAGGCAGCGCAGGGCCGCGTTGTGCCGCTCGGTCACCCAGCGCGCCACGTCGTAGGAGTCCTTGCGCCCCCGGGCGTCGCTGTCCAGGTCGGCCCACTCGTACTCGAACTCGTCGAAGTCCAGGCGCTGCTCGCGGGGGCCGGTCAGCTTGACCTCGACCTTGTCGGAGGGGGTCTCCGGCTCAGGCTCCTCGCCGCTCGAGCCGCAGCCGAGCAGCGCCAGCGCCGGCAACAGGACCCACCAACTGCCTTCGCGTCGCGTCACGCCTCGCCCTCCTCCCGACGGAGCGAGCCGAGCACCCGCTGGAGCCGCTCGGGGTCGCCCCCGGCCCTCACCGTCTTCTCGTTGCTGATCCGGACCAGCCCCGGCTTGGCGCCCTTGGGCTTGCTCACCCACTTGCGCGGGGTGTAGCTCACGTCGACGGCGCCGCGGTTGCGCGCCTTGGAGTAGTAGACCGCCAGGGTCGCGGCATCGAGCAGCGACTCGTGGTTGGGCGGCCGCTTGGGGTCGACCCGCAAGATCACGTGAGAGCCCGGGCAGCCGCGCACGTGGAAGAACAGGTCGTTCCCCCGGGCCGTGCGCATGGTGAGGCGGTCGTTCTCCTCGTCGCTGCGCCCGACCAGCACCTCGTGCCCCTCCTTGGTCCGGAAGGAGCGCGGGCCCTGGTTCTGCTGCTGCTTGACCTTGGGCGCCTGCTTGGGCTTGGGGAGGACCTGCTTGGCGACCAGCTCCGCCGCCAGCGCCTCCAGCGCCTCCTCGTCGTCCTCGCTCTCCAGCCCCGTCAACCGCGCCTCGAACCCGCGCAGCTCCTCCAGCAGGGCGTCGGTCTCGCCCTGGCGCATGCGCACGTGGACCTCGCCGCTGCGCAGCTTGCGCGCCTTCTTGTACAGGGCCTTCATCTGGTCCTGCGCCGACTTGGTCGGGTCGAGCTCCACCTCGACCTCGGCGGGCTCGCCGCCCGTCGTGTCGGCGGCGGCGTAGTCGATCAGGGTGACCCGGGCCGCGCCGCGGGGGATCCGGGCCAGGTTGGTCTTGAGCAGGTCGGCCCGCCGCTCGATCGCGTCCGCCTCGTCCACCCCGGCCAGCTGCTGCTCGAGCTTCCGCTGGATCCCCTCGGTGCGGGCGATCGCCTTGCGCAGGGCCCGCGCCAGCTCCTGGTGGCGCGAGGAGGCGAGCGCCTCCTGAGCCACCTGCCGCTGCGCGCTCAGCACCGCCTCACCGAGCGCCAGCGTGCGGGGATCGGGCGCCACCTCGGGCGCCACCTCGGGCGCGGCGGTCTGCTCCACCGGGCGCGGCGGCGGGAGCCGGTAGGGCCCGCCCACCTCGAAGGGGCGCTGGGCGCGGCCGGCGTGCAGCGAGCCCAGGACGCGCGGATGGTTCGCCGCGGCGTCGTCCTCGTGAGCCAGGATCAAGTTGCCGGCGCGACCGATCAGCTCCACGCTCAGCAGCAGCCGGCGCGGACCGTCAGCGGCCTCGGGGTGGCCCTCGCCCCCCGGGGGCGACGGCGCCCGAGAGCACCGCAGCTGCGCGATCCGCTCCCCGGGCACGGCCGCGAAGCCCTCGACGCGCGCGCCCGTCAGGTGCCGCCGCAGCAGCGACAGGAAGGGGTGCGCGTCGCGCGCCCGGACCTTCTTCGCCTTCTTGTCGTCGGCGCTCACCGCCTCGGGCGACACCGCGACGGCGTAGGCCCACTCGGCCGGCGGCGCGAGCGCCACCGCCAGGCGGCGCTCGGCGCGAGCGAGGGGGTCGCCGCCCTCGTGGTGGCGGACGAGGAGGACCCAGGCGCCCTCCTCGTCGTCGCGCCACACGCGATGCACGAAGCCGCCCCGCAAGGCCGGGTCGGCCTCCTCCGCCCACCGCGCCACGTCTCCAGCGGTGACCTTCACGTCATCCAGTATGGGCCGGGCGCGGTCACTGTCGTGTCACGCCGACTCAGTCGCAGGCGTGCAGCTCCGCGTCGGCGGTCGCCCAGGAGAGGACGCCCTCGCCGCCAGGGAAGAACAGCCCGATCTCGCGCTCGGCGGCCTCGGGGCCATCGCTGCCGTGGACCAGGTTGAACTGGTTGCTGATGCCGAAGTCGCCGCGGATCGTGCCCGGGTCGGCCTTGAAGCCGAAGGTGGCGCCCATCATGCCGCGGCACACCGAGATCGCGCTGGGGCCCTCGATCACCATGGCGACCACGGGGTCGCTGGTCATGAAGTCCACCAGGCCCTGGTAGAAGCCCTTGCCCTTGTGATCGGCGTAGTGCTGCGCGGCCAGCTCGGGGCTGATCTTCATCAGCTTCATGCCGGCGATCCGCAGCCCCTTGTCCTCGAAGCGGCTGAGGATGCGGCCGATCAGGCGGCGCTTGACGGCGTCGGGCTTGAGCAGGATGAGGGTCTTCTCCACGGCTCCTCCGGAGGTTCGGTTTGGGCGCGGATTCTACGGGCAAGGGGCGGGGTGGGTAGGGTGGGCGGGGCACCCGCGCTGACGTGCCCGTGCCCGTGCCCGTGCCCGAAGAGCGAAGTGAGGAGCTGAGCTCGGAGCGACAGCTCCTCGGCGAGACGCCGGCACGTGTCGGGCACGGGCACGGGCACGAAAGAGAGAGAAGCCTCCCCCTACGCCGCGCGGCCGATGTACCGGTCGAAGCCGCTGCGGATCAGCGAGTAGACGACCACCACGTAGCCGACCTGGGTGCCGGCCGAGAACACGATCGCCAGGGCCATGGCGACCAGGTAGTTCCCCTGCGAGCCGCCCGTCGCCCCCAGGCCCGTCCCCAGGCCGGCGACCGGCTCGACCAGGTAGTAGCAGGCGACGGGCAGGTTGAAGGTCGGCAGGCAGCACACCGCGGGCAGGGTCGCCCCCACGATCACCACCACCACCGCCGCCATGATGGCCCGCAGGGTGGTCGGGAACAGCAGCGAGATGAACACCGCCTGCACGATCGAGCTGATCACCGCGATCGGGATCGCGATCGCCAGGAACAGCATGCTGACCGGGTGGATCACCCCCAGGGCCACGAACAGCACCACGTGCACGAAGGGGAGCGCCACCAGGAACACGATGTTGCGGGCGATCCCCAGCACCTTGCCCTTGGTGTAGACGGCGCACTCCACCGGCGTGGTGGCGAGCAGGACCAGCGACCCGTCCTCGCGCTCCTGCGAGACGGTGGTCGCCGCGATCACCGTGGACAGGAGCACGATCAGCCCCGCCACCGCGGCCACCATGTATTTGTGAAAGGAGATGTCGGACAGCTGCGGCAAGAAGACCAGGTAGGTCCCCCCCATGAGCAGCAGCACCAGCAGGTTCACGCGCCACCAGGTGCGGAACCGGCCGACGGTGTTGATCGAGGTCTCCTTCCAGTAGATCGGGTTGCGCTCGCCGATCGGCGGGGGGCGCTGATCGGTGGCGCCGTCGCCCGCGGCGGCGCGGCCGCGCAGGCGCGCGATCAGGCGGCGCGGGTGGAGCAGGTCGTAGGTGCCGCGGTCGAACGCCTCCAGCAGGCGGCGCACGCTCAGCACCCGCTCGATCGTGCGGGCGTACGGCAGCAGGAGCCCGGCGACCAGGGTCAGGCCCAAGCCGGCGGCGCTGCTCCAGGCGGGGAACACCCACCAGTCAGCCGGGAAGGACTGGGTGGTCACGAACCACGAGGGGTGGAACAGGTAGATCAGGTCGTGGAGGGGGCTGATGTGGGCCGAGGGCAGGGCGTAGGTCGCGCCCCCCGCGCTCACCACGCCGAAGCCCTCCAGCGCGACCGGCAGGGTGAGCAGGCCCGCCAGCAGGACGTACCCCGCGATCACCACCGAGGTCGGCTTGGGCAGGACGGTGGACAGGAACACCCCCAGCCCCGAGCCGAACACGGCGAAGCCGACCAGGATCGTGAACTCGATCAGGATCGAGCTGCCGGCCACGCCGCCCAGGGTGAGGAGGGCGAACAGCAGGGGCACCGTGAGGAACAGCAGGAAGGCGAGGTTGAACAGGCGCGAGAAGAACTTCCCCCACACGATCGCGAACGGCCCCGCGCCGGTGAGCAGCAGGATGTCGAGGGTGTTCTTCTGCTTCTCCTGCGTGATCGCGTTGGCGGTGGTGGCTGGCACCAGCAGCGCCAGCAGGATCACCTGCAGGTAGCCGCCCCACTCGAAGATCAGCCGCCCGGTGTCGGCCACCTCGGCGCCGCTGCGGGCCCTGCCCGACGAGGGCCACAGGGGGATCAGGCACAGGACCAGCAGCCCCAGGAAGATGCTCTGGAACACGTACGTCCGGGGGCGGCGCGCCACCGCCAGGACCTCGCGCAGGAAGACCGGGGCCCCGGTCACGCGATCTGGCCCTTGGTGACCTTCATGAAGGCGTCCTCGAGGTCGATCTCCTCCTCGCGGACGGTCAGCAGGCGGAACCCGCGCTCGATCAGCAGCTGGGGCACGAAGGTGTGGTCCTCGGCCGCCTCGGTCATCTGGACCTCGATGAACCCGTCGTCGCTGAGGACGTCGGCGCGCACCACCAGCTCGTGCTCGCGCAGGGCGGCCGCGGCCTGCTCGGTGCCCTCGCGCACCTGCACCTGCACCACGTCGCGGCTGCGGACCTGCTTGAGCATCTCCTGCAGGGGCCCCGAGTAGAGCAGGTTGCCCCGCTCGATGATCCCCACCGCCGTGCACAGCTCGTGCAGCTCGCTCAGGATGTGGCTGGAGATCAGGATCGTCTTGCCCATGTTGCGCAGCTCCTTGAGGAGCTCGCGGATCTCGATCCGCGCCCGCGGGTCGAGGCCGCTGGCCGGCTCGTCGAGGAGGAGCACGTCGGGGTCGTGCAGCAGGACCCGCGCCAGGGCCAGGCGCTGCCGCATGCCGCGGGACAGGCTGTCGACCTGAGCCTCCTCCTTGTAGGAGAGGTCGGTGAGCTCGAGCACGTCGCGGATCACCCGGGCCCGCTCCTTGCCGCCGATCGTGTACAGGGCGGCGAAGAACTCCAGGTACTCGGCGACGGTCATGTCCTCGTACACGCCGAACTCGTCGGGGACGTAGCCGATCTTGCGGCGGATGTCCTTGGCCTGGCCGTTGACCGAGTAGCCGCACACGAAGGCCTGGCCGCTGGTCGGGCGCAGCAGGGTGGCCAGGATCTTGATGGTCGTGGTCTTGCCGGCGCCGTTGGGCCCGATGAACCCGAAGATGTCGCCCTGCTCGATGGTCAGGTTGAGCTTGTCGAGGGCGACGAGGTCCCGGTAGACCTTGGTGAGGTAGCGCGTCTCGATCACGGTCCCCCGCGGCCGCTGCCGGGCCGCGGGAGGAGTCTAGCCGGAAGCGGGCGAGCTGTCTCGGGCGCCACGTGAGCGGGTGGGTCTACTGCGCGACCGCCCGCACCACGACCTGCCCGCCGCGGACGGCGATCACCTCCACCGCCGCGCCGCGCTCCACGGGCTCGCCGGCGGTGATCACGTCGACCCGCCGGCCGGCCAGCCGGGCGAAGCCCCCCGGGCGCAGCGCGGTGGCCGCGGTCCCCTGCACGCCGAGCAGCGCCTCCGCGGCGGCGTCGGGCGGCGGCGCAGACAGGGCCTCGCGGTGCGACAGGCGGCGGACGGCGAAGGCGGCCAGGGCGCCGCCCACCGCCAGCGAGACCGCCAGCAGGGCCAGCCCCCACCCGGGACCCAGCACGGCGAAGGCGGCGATCACGCTGCCCGCCACCAGCACCGCGCCGATCGCCCCCACCACGCCGCCGGGGATCACCGCCTCGAGGACCAGCAGCGCGATCCCGAGCCCCCAGGCGGTCAGCAGGGCGGCCTCGCTCACGAGGCCTCCCCGCCGGGCGTGGCGGAGGGCAGCGTCTCGGGGCGCGCGGCCACCACGACCTCCTGCCCCCGGTGGCCCACCACCACGACGGGCGCGCCGGCCGGGACCAGCCCGTCCTCGGCCACCGCCTCCAGGACGGCCTCGCCCAGGCGGACCTTCCCCACCGGACGCAGGGGGGTCACCGCCTCGGCGCTGGCGCCGATCGGCGGCCAGGGCGCGCTCGGCGGCGGCGCGTCGGACGTGACAGCCAGGTGGGAGCCGGCGTGCACCAGCCCGCGCAGGCCGCGGACCCGCGGCACGAGGCGCACCGCGAGCGGCACCAGGGCCACCGTGAGCCCGAACCCGATCAAGGTGTGGACCACGTTCTCGCCCAGCTGCTCCCACTCCAGCGGGTTGCTGGGCCACAGGAAGGCCTGGAAGCTGAGGAGCAGCGCCGCCGCCAGGCACAGGGCCCCGGCGCCGCCGATCACCCCGAAGCCGGGCAGCACGAGCAGCTCGACCGCCAGCAGCAGGACCCCGACCACGAGGAGCGCCACCTCCACCCCGTCGGCGAGCCCCATGAGGTACGAGCCGAAGAAGGCCGCCCCCAGGCACAGGACAGCGACCGCCTCGGGCGCCCCGGCGCCGGGCGAGGCGAAGGCGGTCAGCAGGGCCACGACCCCCACCGCGAACAGCAGCAGCTTGACCGGGGTCCAGGTGAGGAAGCGCACCACCGCCTCCCACCCCAGGGCCGGCGCGCGGTCCAGCACCAGCGACCCCCCACCGACCCCTCCCAGGGCGAGCTCCTGGGCCAGCGCGTCGGCGAGGCCCGGCAGGTCGGCCACCTCCAGCTGGCACACGCCCATGCGGGTCGCCTCAGCGGGGCCGACCACCAGGAGCTCGCCGGCGGGGCACACCACCTCGGGCGTCCCCACCACCTTGGCCCGCACGGGCTCGGGCAGCGCCTGGTAGGCCCGCCGGCTCAGCCAGCGGGTGCGCACCCGCGCCCCCTCGTCGACCTCCACCGCCAGCAGCTCCACCGCCGGGTCGACCATGGCGGCGGCCACGTCGCCCGGAATGCCGCGCCGCTCGGCCAGG
>JAWLGW010000198.1:7622-8605 GCA_041690735.1 Planctomycetota bacterium | reverse complement strand
GGTGTAGGGCCAGGACCGGCCGCGGCGCGTCTCCCGCGCGCGCCGCCTGCACCACCCCCGGCGGGCCCACGCCTGTGATCGTCCCGGGGGGAACCTCGGCGGGGAGCCCGCGCCTGACGCCCTGGGGGAGCACCAGGCGCTCGGCGTCGAGGGGGGGCAGCGCCTCGCCCGCTCGCTGCCACTGCGCCGCGCGCTCGGTGCGCGCCGCCAGCCACCGCACCAGGTCGGCGATCAGCAAGGGGAAGGCGCGGCGCAGCGGCAGGTCGCTCGCCGCTGGCTCCACGGTCAGCGCCGCCTCGCGCACCCCGTCGCGCTCACGCAGCAGCAGGAGCGGCGCCTCGCCGGCCCAGGCCGCCGTCCGCCAGCCGCTGGCGGCCTCCACCTCCACGTGAGGGCGAGCGGTCAGCAGGATCGGCCCGATCGGCGTCAGGCTGGCGCTCGCCAGGAGCGAGGGACCCGCCAGGCGCACCTCTCCGCCGTACGTCGCAGGGGTGGGCGAGGCGCGCAGTCCCAGGCCGGGCGGGAGCGCCGCCGGGCCCACGTACAGCGTCGGGAGCCCGTCGAGCGGGGCCGGCGCCGTCGCCACCCGCACCGCCGCCCCGGCTCCGCTCGTGACCCGCGTCACCTCAGGGTCGCTCGCCAGGGCAGCGTCGAGGTAGGGGCTGCCGGGGCCGAGCCGGGTGACCTCCAGCGGCGGGTGGGGGGAGAGCACCCAGGCGCAGCCGTCGTCGAGGGGCTGGTCGTCCTCGCCGCCGCGGAGCCGCGCCGCCACGACCAGCGGGCGCCGTCCGGGGCGGGGGAGGTCCAGCGTGAGCGGCCCCAGCGCCACCTTCTCGCCTGGCTGCACCTCCTGCGGCGGGAGGGTCAGCGCCGGCTCGCCGTCGAAGGTGACCTCCAGGCGGCGACGCTCGGAGGTCGAGCCGGTCAGGTGGACCAGCGTGGCCTCCAGGCGCGCCGTCCCCTGCTCGCCCAGGTGGAGCGAG
>JAWLGW010000198.1:0-7612 GCA_041690735.1 Planctomycetota bacterium | reverse complement strand
CAGCGTCCGCTCGGGGCAGCGGTCCGAGAGCAGGTACACCTCGCCCCGCCGCTCGTCGGGCGACGCGGCGCCGTCCCGGCGGAGCAGCGCGTCCGCCAGGCGCAGCGCCCCGCGCAGGTCGGCTCGGCCCCCCTCGAGGCGGAGCGGTTCTCGGGTCTGGAGCGGGGCGGCCTCGAGCGGGGCGGCCTCGAGCGGGGCGGCCTCGAGCGGGGCGGCTTCGAGGGGAGGCGCCCCCCCCTCGCCGGGTCCCCACACCAGCCTGGGCGCCGCCCCGGCGGCGATCAAGAAGCCCTGGTCTTGCGGCCCGAGGCCACCCAGCAGGCGCGCGGCGGCGCGGCGCGCCTCGTCCAGGCGGCTGCGCACCCGCCCGCGCGCCGCCATGCTGCCCGATACGTCGACCGCCACCACCAGGTCCCGGGGCGGGCGATCGTCGAGGTCGAGGCCGGCCGCCGCGCCGACCAGCCCCCCCAGGGCCAGCAGGAACAGGGCCAGCGCCAGGCGACCCTCTTCGAGGCGCCCCAGCAGGCGGCGGCGAGGCGCGCGGACGCCCGGCAGGTCGCGCCACAAAGCGAGGGAGGGCACCGGCGCCACCACCCGCCGTCGCCGGCGGGTGTACAGCGCGATCAGGGGCAGGGCCAGCAGGCCCAGCGCCAGCAGCCAGGGGTCGAGGGCGGGCAGCACCTAGCGAGCCCTCCCCACACGCGGGGCGGGTTGCACATCGCCTCCTACTCCAGGGTAGGAGGCGGTGCGGTTCTGCCCAGGGGAGGGCGGCTATCGGCGGCGGGCGCTCCGCAGGCCCAGCAGCCCGACCACCAGGACCAGGGGCAGCCAGGGCGCCCGGCCCCCCAGCTCGCCGGAGGCGTCGGCGCTCAGGCTGCAGCCTTGCCCGCCGCCGCGGCTCACGCCCGAGCCCGAGCCCGCGGTCGAGGGCGAGGCGGTGCTGCCGGTGCTGCCGCTGCCGGTGCTGCCGCCGCCGGTGCCGCCGCCGGTGCCGGCGACCTGGGTGGTGGTGAAGGTGGACGCGATCGGGTTGAGGGGGTTGCCGGCGTGGTCGCGGGGGGCGTCGCGGAAGTAGACCACGAAGCTCACGTCGCCGCTGGCGGGGTAGCTCGCCCCCGACACGGGCACCGCCGACTGGTTCACCACCGTGAGCACCGAGGACTTGACCCCGGGCTGGTCGGCCCAGCCGCTGCCGGTCGCCGGCACCAGGGCGCTCAGGGCGGGGTCGGCCTTGCCGGTCGATTCGCCGTTGGCGTCCAGGCCCTTGACCTCGATCGCGTAGGCCCCCGGGTCCATGCTGATGTCGAAGGTGAAGGTCACCTGCAGCGAGCCGGCGGGGATCGTGGCGCTGGCGGTGTCGATCGCCGCCACCGTCACGTCGACGTCGTAGGGGACCGCGAACACCGGGTTGGTGTAGCAGCGGTAGTTGTCGGGGCCGAGGTCCATGACGTCGGGGTTGCCGCCGGTGTAGGCCCCCGCCGCGAAGGCGGTGGGCTTGGTGACCGGCCCCTCCTTGGCCGGGTCGAGGGCGACGTCGAGGTCGGCGTTGGCCCCGCCGAGGGGCCACTCGTTCACCCCCACGATCTGCTCGTAGCTGCCGCGGGAGCGGGTGGGGTTGGGGGTGCCGGCCTCGGTCTTGTACAGCAGCACGCTGGCGATCGGGCCGAACTCGTCGCTGGAGGCGTAGCGGTACCGGAACACGGGCGCGTCGGAGCCGCGCCGGACCAGCGCCGTGTAGCCCCCGTCGAGGGGGCCCTCGCCGCCGATCTTCCCGTCCGCGTCCTCGTAGGCCGACGACTGGTCGTGCCAGCGCAGGTCGCCGGCGTCGAACCGCCCGTCGGCGTCGAGGCTGAGGGTCACCAGGGGGCCGTCGGTGGTCACCGAGTTGCCGTCGGCGTACGCCTCCAGCCACCGCTCTTCAGAGGTGGCGCCCGGCTTGCCGTCGCCGAAGCAGTAGGTGCGCACGGCGTACCAGGTCTCGTCGCCCACGTTGTAGGTCGCCTGCAGGCTGATCGGCGTGGCCGCCCGGCCGGTGGAGAAGTTGAAGTCGCCGTGGGCGTCCGAGCCGCCCGACTGGTAGATCTTGCGAACGAACCGCTCCTCGGGCGTGCTGACGAACGAGTACTCCAGGGTCGCCGCCAGGGCCTGGTGCCAGCGGGTCATGCCGTCCCAGATCCCCTTGTCCCACTCCAGGACGCCCTGGCTGAAGGTCGGGTCCGACCAGGGGTTGAGGTCGTTGAAGTCGATCTGGCTGGTGGGCAGCGAGCGGGTGCCGCGGCCGTTGAAGAACTCCAGGCCCTTGAGCACGAACTCGCCTGTCTGGTCGTGCACCGCGTCGCGGGTGCGGTGGGCGGGGTCGATCCCGAAACCTCGCTCGTAGTTGCTGTCGTTCCAGCCTTGGCCGCTGTAGGGGTGCGCCGCGTAGGCGAACGAGCGCCCCTGGGTGGCCTGGCGGTTCTTGGCCACGTCGTTCAGCAGCGGGAACAGGTCCACGTCGATGTTCGGGTTGCCCGGCCCCCGCAGCCAGCCGCCGCCGTGCCAGGGGCCCTCCACGTGGTCCGCCCGGTAGGTCAGCATGTGTGCGCCCAGCGGGAGCCCGGGGAGCATGTCGAGCAGGTTGTTCACGAACGAGTTGATCTTGGGGATCGGCACGTCCTGCTTGAAGGCCACCTCCTCGGCGGCGGTGTCCCCGAAGATGTTCCGGTAGGCCTCCAGCTGCGTGGTCCCCGGCTGGGCCGACACCGACTGCGGCCCGAAGGGGGGCCGGTGGTCGGGGCCGTCGGGGTCGGGGATCGTGCGGTTGTTGAAGCTGCTGTGGTCGGTCGTCATGATCTTCATGTAGGCGGCCTGCGCGGTGGGCGCGGTGAGCACGCCCATGGCGTAGCCGCACTCGAAGACCATCTGCAGCGGGCCGCCGTATGCCTTGCGCGGCGCGAAGATGTCGAGAGGCGAGCCGAAGTACCACTCGGCGATCGTGTGGTGGTGCACGTCGTGGTAGTGGTTGTCGCCGGGCAGCGCCGGGAAGCCGGCGGGCGAGAACCGCACCCGCAGCACCGCGCGATGGCTGCCGGTGCGGGTGCTGTTGAACACCCACAGCACCACCCGCTCCTGCTTCCAGTCGACCTTCACGTCCAGGTACTTCTCGGTGAGGGCGCTGGGCTGGCTGGCGACGCCCAGGGCGGCCCGGGGCAAGCGCAGGATCTCGTGGCGCCCGTTCATGTCGAGCTTCTGGTCGCCGAACAGGTCGAGCCCGCTGCGCACGTTCCCCAGCTCGTCGGCGATCTCGATCCCCGGCGCCGCGGTGGCGGGCGCCGCCCCGTGGGTGTCCTCGTACACCACGTTGCCCGCGCCGGTGGGCGCGTCGCGCTCGAGGATCCGGGTCCGCGCCAGGGTGAGGCGCGTGCTGGTGGTGCGGCCGCCCTTGCTCGGGACGAAGACCTGCACCGGCACGTAGGGGCGGCCCGGGTCGACCCGGTAGGCGGCGTCGGCGATCAGGTCCACCCCGTTCGACTGCTGGTACAGGCCGCGCAGCGTGGTGGCGCTCCCCAGCACGAAGTCGAGGTAGCCGGCGTTGTCGTCGGTGAGCACCTCACCCGCCAGCGGCGCGACCCGCACCTGCAGGCGCTGCATGGCGGTCGGGGCCGGGTTGGGGATCGCGTAGGTCAGCTGGACCTGCGCCCGGGCGCCCACCGCCAGCTGCGGGATTACCTGCTGGGCGAGGGGCGTCGGCACCACCCCGGGCGCCGGCGCCAGGGTCGAGCCCGCGGCGTAGACCATGCCGTCGACCGTGACGTTGCTCGCCGCCGCGGTGCCGCGGTTCTCGATCGTCACCGTGGTGGTCACCTGGCCCGCCGCCAGGGTGGGGTCGCTGATCGTGCGGTCCACCACCCGCAGGTCCGCCTCGGCGTTGGCGTCGATCGTGGTGTCCACGATCCGCTCGTTGTCGGCGGTCTCGGTCTCGGCGGGCTGTGTGCTGGCGGTGGCGCGGAACAGGTAGCGGCCGGCCGCCGGCGCGGTGAAGGGGAACACCACCTCGCGCCGCTCGCCCGGCTGCAGGTCCACGGTGGTGACGCCGACCTCGATCCGCTGGCCGGTGCCGACCGCCACGTGGGCCAGGCGGATCACCTGCCCCGCGATCGCCACGTTGCCCTCGTTGGTCAGCTCCACCACGCCCTGGCCCGGCTGGCCCGGGATCGGCTTGCGCGGGTAGACCCGCAGGTCGGTGACGGCCACGTCGTGGTAGGCGGGGTCGGCGCGCAGGACCGCCAGCTCGGCGTCCAGGCTGCCGAACCGGTACACCGGCTCGACGTCCTTGAGGGCCACGATCGGGCGCCGGGCCATCTGCAGGATCCGCGTCACGTCGGCGCCCGTGAGGGCCGGGTTGCGCGAGAAGCACAGCGCCGCCACGCCCGAGGCGAAGGCGGCGGCGCCGCTCGAGCCGCTCACGAACCCGTACACGCCGCCCGGCAGGGTGGTGATCAGCTCCTCGCCGGGCGCGCCGCAGGTCACCTCCTGGGCGATCACCGAGTCGTAGCCGAGCTCGCCGTCGGCGCTGAGGGTGGTGACCGCCACCACCCCCGGATAGCGGGCCGGGAAGGTGGCGTGGTGCACCGGGTCGTTGCCCGCCGCCGCGACCACGGTCAGGCCGGCGGTGAGCGCCCGGTTGACCGCGTCCTCGAGCGCCTGGCTGCCGACCGGCGCGCCCATGGACAGGTTGATCACCCGGGCGCCCTGCTGGATCGCGAAGTCGATCCCGGCCGCCACGTCCGCCACGCTGGCCTGGCCGTCGGCGTCGGCCACCTTGACCGGCATCAGGCGGGCGTCGAAGGCCACACCCACCACGCCCTCGTTGTTCTGGCCCTCGGCGGCCACGATCCCCGCCATGGCGGTGCCGTGGCCGTTGTCGTCGCTGACCTGGGCGGTCTGGTTGACGAAGTCGAACCCCGGGACCAGGCGGTTCTGGAGGTCGGGGTGGGCGGGGTCGACGCCGGTGTCGAGCAGGGCCACCACCACCGAGGGCGCGCCGGTGGTCACGTCCCAGGCGGGCTGCAGGCCCGCCTTGCGCTGACCGGTGCGGGGGAAGAAGGGGTCGTTGGGCAGGAGCGCCACCCGCAGGGCCAGGTTGGGCTCGGCGTAGCGCACCCCGGGCGTGTCGCCCAGCGTCTGCGCCAGCGCCTCCACCTCGGCGCCCTCCCCCTCGAGCAGGGCCTGGCCCAGGCCGGGGAGCGTCCGCACCACCCGCAGGCCGTGGCGGGCCGCCAGGGTCGCGGCGGCCTCCTCGAGGTCGACGTCGCCGGCGAAGCCGACCGCCACCTGGTCGGCCACCGCCTCCAGGCCGCCGGCGATCGGGACGGTGCGGTGCACCGCGCCCCGCTCCTCGGCGACGGCCTGGCGGAAGCGGCTGAGCATCGCCTTGGCGTCGAGCCCGCAGGCGTGACCGGCGGGCGCGGCGTGGTCGCAGTCGTCCTCGGCGTGGCTGCCTGCGTGGCCGCCGGGGGCGTGGCTGCCGGGGGCGGTGGTGCCGGGGGCGGTGGTGCCGGCCTCCGCGGCCTCGGGGGCGGCGTCGGGGGCGGGCAAGGCGGCCGCCAGCAGGGCGTACAGGGCCAGGGCGGCGGGGGCCAGGACGAGGGCCGGGTGGGCGCGGACGCGCATGAGGTCCTCCCTTCCGAGGGAGGCCCGCCCCATGCAACGGGGTTGCCGAGCGCGTCCAGCACCGAGCTCGCCAGCTGGCCGTGTAAGTCACTCTGTATCAATGGATTGTAAAGGCCGCCCGCAGCGCGCCCGCCGCACACGGGCCTCGGCACCCGTTTACGAAAAGCAACAGCGCGTCCGGATTCGGGAAATGATGCTGATGGCGCTGTGCGTCATTGAAAGACAAGGAGTTGGACTTAGCGTCCCCTGTCCTCCGTCCGCGGGCGGACGCCTTACTCGCGCAGCGACTCCACCGCGCGGGCGAGGTCGCGCAGGTGACGCCGGCTGGCCCCCGACAGCCCGTCCGCCTCGTCGGCCAGCGTCCGCGCGCGCACGGCGACGTTGGCGAGCGAAGGGATCGCCCCGGCGCCGCCGCGCTTGGTCTCGTTCTTGGCGTCGCGCGTCCACTCCACCAGCTCGTTCACCGAGTCGGCGATCGCGCCGTCGCCGGTCTCCGCGCGGACCGCGTCCAGTGCGTCGCGAGCGAGCACCTCGACCCGGATCATTTGCTTGGCGATGGTGGCGGTGTTGTGACCCATGGCAACCTCCTGCCGACCGCGTGCGCAGCCCGCATGCCGGCCGCAAGGCCCGGCCGGACACCAGGAGGCGGCCACACCTGGCGCGCCCCCGGGGCGGACGAGCGCCGCCTCAGCCGCTATCCTGTTGCTTGCTCGACGAGCGAGATGATGAACGCACCGGCCTCCCTCCCGACTCAGCTCAACCTCGGCTGCGGGCAGTTCCCCAAGGCGGGCTTCCTCAACGTCGACGTGGACCCTCGCGCCAGGGCCGACCGGTTCATGGACCTCGAGCAGCTCCCGTACGACCTCCCCTCGGGCCACTTCAGGCGGATCGAGGCCGACCACGTCCTCGAGCACCTGAGCCAGCCTCTCGAGGTCATGCGCGAGCTGCACCGGCTGCTCGCCCCCGGGGGCACGATCGTGTTGCGCGTGCCGCACTTCTCGCGGGGGTTCACCCACTGGGACCACAAGCGCGGGTTCGACCACACCTTCGCCTACTACTTCCGGCCCGACTGGCGCGGCGGCTACACCGGGATCGAGCTCGAGCTGGAGCACCTCGCCCTGCGGTGGTTCACCCAGCCCGAGCTCAAGCGCACGGTGCTGGGGCCGATCTCCTTTGGGCTGGGCGCCGCCGCAGGGCGCGCGTTCGACGCCCTCGCCAGCCTCTCGCCGGAGGTGTGCTCGCGCGCCTGGTGCTACTGGGTGGGCGGGTTCGAGGAGATCGAGTTCGTGTTTCGCAAGCCGCTGCGCGGGTGAGCGAGGCCGCCGAGCGCTGGCGCTGCCACCTGTGCGAGGGCGAGGAGCGCGAGCCCCTCGCCGACCGCGACCGCGAGGGGGCCCCCCTCGAGACGGTGCTCTGCCCGCGCTGCGGCCTGGTGGCGCGAGGCAGCCTGCCCGGCGAGGACGCCCTGGCGGAGTACTACGCCCGCCGTTACCGGCGCGAGTATCAGGGCGGCGCCCCCGCCACGCCGCGCCGGCTGGTGCGCGCGCTGCGGGCGGGCGAGGCGCGCCGCCGCCGGCTGGCGCCGCTCGTCCCCGCGGGGGCCCGGGTGCTGGAGGTGGGGGCGGGCCTGGGGGCGACGCTGCTCCCCTTTCACCGGGCGGGCCACCCAGCCGTGGGGGTCGAGCCCGACCCTGCGCTGGTGGGCTTCGCCAGGCAGCGGCTGGGCCTCGACCTGCGCGAGGGGCGCCTCGAGACCCTCGACGTCGCCGCGGCGGAGCGGCCCGACCTGGTGCTGCTGGTGCACGTGCTCGAGCACGTGCGGGCGCCGCGGGCGGCGCTGGAGCGCCTGCGCCAGGTGGCGGCGCCCGGCGGGCTCGTGTACGTGGAGTGCCCCAACCTCGCCGCGCCCTTCGCTCGGCCCGGGCGGCTGTTCCACCGGGCGCACCTGTACGACCTGACC
>JAWLGW010000197.1:0-8611 GCA_041690735.1 Planctomycetota bacterium | reverse complement strand
GGTCAAGGAGGAGCTGGCCCGGACGGTCCGCGACGCGCTCGCGCGGGCCGAGGAGGCGCGCCGGCTGGAGGCGGCGCTGGCCCTCGCGCTGAGGGGGCGGGACGAGGCGGCGGCCGGCCTGCCGGCCGCGGTGGACCACCTGATCGACGCCCTGGAGGGGGAGCCGAGCGCCCTGGCGGTGCGGGCGCGCTTGCTGCACAACCGGGGCCGCTTCGCCGAGTGCGTGGCGCTGGTGCAGGCCGCCCGGGCGGCGGGCGACGACTCGCCGGGGCTGCGGATCCTGGAGGGCCGGGCCGCCTTCAAGGACGGCGACGCGCAGCAAGGCAGCCGGATCTTCCACGAGGTGTCGCGCGAGGAGGGCGACACGCCGCACCACCTGTTCGCCCGCGCGCTCGGGGGAGGCGCGCCCGACGAGTCGGTGAGCTTGCTGCGCCGGGCCGCCGCCGCGGCCCCGGAGGTGTCGTACCTGCGGATCCCGCTGGCGCAGCTCCTCGAGGAGCAGGCGCTGCGCCGCCGAGAGCCGGCGCTGGCGAGCGAGGCCCTGCGGCTGGCGGAGGAGGCGGTAGCCGCCGACCCCACCAGCTATCAGGCCTACTTCCAGCGCAGCTCGGCGCGCTACCACCTGTGGGTGGTGGAGGGGGGGCGCCAGCCGGAGCCGGCGCGCCTGGTGATCGCCGACCTGGTGCGGGCGCGGGCCCTGTACCCCGACCCGCAGTACTGGCTGTGGGCCGGCAAGTCGTACCTCGAGATGCTCGGGGATCCGCTCGCGGCGCGTCACGAGCTCGAGGAGGCGCGGCGGCGGGCCGAGCAGGCGCGGAGCGTCGAGCTGCGGGCGGCCGCCGACGCCTTCCTCGGGGCGGCGCACCTGCTCCTGGGCGAGGAGGAGCTCGCCGCCACCTGCTGGCGCGAGGCGTGTCGCTCGGCCCCCAACAGCCAGGCCACCTACGGCTTCCTCCCGTACCTCGACAAGGCCTCGGCCGAGGTGCGGGAGCGGGTGTTGGAGCGGCTGCCCCTCGACGTGCGTCAACGGCTGGAGCGGCTGAAGCGGGGACGTTAAGCCAGGATCAGCGGGATCCGCACCTCGTCCGGCAGCAGCCCGCCGTGGAACCCGACCATGAGCTCCATCCCCTGGGGCTCGTCGACCCCGGCCATTCGCGGCAGCAGCACGTCGGGCCCCGGTGAGAGGGCGAGGAAGCTGCCCAGCCGGGCGCGGGCCTCCGGGCCGAGCGGGCCCGGCCCGTACAGCTCGAGGTCCTCCACCTCGGCCAGCGACAGGAGCGCGAAGGCGTGGCCGAAGCGCTCCGCGAAGGCGGCCGCGAACGCCCCCTCGCGCCCCGCCCTCACGTGGAACAGGGGCGCCCGCGGCTCGCCCGACGGGGCGTCGATCAGCTCCGCGGCGAGGGGGTCGTCCCCCGGCAGGACGTGCTTCGCCTCCTGGGGCGGGGCGATCAGCCCGTGGTCGGCCGAGATCACCAGCCTGGCGTCGTGGCGGGCGAGCCCTGCCGCCAGGCGCGCCAGCTCCGCCTCGACCGCCCGCAGCTCGGCCAGGGCCTCCTCGGCGGCCGGGCCGTGGTCGTGGCACACCTTGTCGACGCTCGCCGCGTACAGGTAGGTGTAGGTGGGCGCAGCGGCGCCCTCGACCCGCTCCAGCACCGCGTCCACGCCGCCCGCCAGGTCGCGGTAGCCGAGGCTGCGGGCGGGGCCGCACAGGTACCGCGAATAGGCGCTGCCGGCCAGGCGGCCGGGCTGGACGACCCGCGCGTCGCGGGGGACGTGCGCCAGCAGGGGGCCGGCGGGGTACACGGCGGTCGAGATCCCCAGCTTCTCGAGGGGCGTGCCGGTGGCGCGGTCGACGAACGGCAGCGCCACCGCCGTCAGGTCGTGCTCGGGGAGGCGGGTCCACCAGCCGGGGACCGCGTGCTGCGCGGGCCAGGCGCCGGTGGCGAGCGAGGTGACGGCGCTGGCGGTCGCCGACGGGAACACCGACCGCAGCTCGCCCGCCTGCGCGCCCCGCAGGAAGCCGCCCCCGTCGAGGCGCTCCAGCAGCGACACGCCCAGACCGTCGACCAGCACGAACACCAGGTGGGCGGCCTCGCCGATCCGCGCCGCGAGGTCCCGCGCCCCGGGAGAGTCGAAGCCCAGGGGCCCGAGGTCCGCGCCCGCCGCGGCGGCGAGGGCCCGGGCGAGGTCGACGCCGTTGCGCACCCCGGGATCGGGGCGCACCAGGCGTCCCTGCTCGAACCATCCCTCGACGCGCGCCCGCTCGCTCACTCGGCGAACGTAACCGATCGCCGCGATCCGCGGCGCCCGTCGGTTAGGTTCAGGGCGTGAGGTGCGCGCGCTCGATCCCCGCTGGGCTCGTCTCCCTGGGCGGGCTGATCGCCCTCTTGGTCGGCTGTGCCGGCGCGCCCGTCCCCGAGGCGCGGCCCATGCCGGCCGGCGCGCTGTGCCAGGCGTGCAGCCGCCCGGCCGCGGGCGGCGCGGTGTGGCCCGATCGCCGCGCGAGCTGCCCTCCGTGCGTGCGCGCCGCGGTGCGCGACCCCGGCGAGGCGCGCGAGGTGCTCGTCGCGGCGCAGCGGGCCCTGGCGGCGGCGCTGCGCGAGGCGGAGGGACCCGCCCCGCCCCCGCCCTCGCTGGCCCGGGTCGGGGTGGTGCTGGTGGACGCCTACGCCCTCGCCCGCCACGCCGACGACCTGGCCGCCCCAGGCCTGCGCGCGCTCACGGTCGTGGAGCGGCGCGCGAGCGGCCCGGGGATCGCCGCCGCGACGATCTACGTGCTGGACGGGCTGCCGCGCGATTACCTGGTGGGGACCCTGGCCCACGAGCTGGTGCACGTGTGGCAGGAGGGGCAGCGGCTGGGCCGGCGGTTCCCCGAGCCCGCCCCCGAGCTCGCCCTCCGCGAGGGCGCCGCCGTGTGGCTCCAGCGCGAGGTGCTCCGGCGGGCCGGCGCCGTGCGCCTGGTCGAGCTCCTGGAGCACAACGGCGACCCGGTGTACGGCGACGGGCTGCGACGGTTCGAGGCCCTGGTGCGCGCTCGCGGCCTGGCGGACGCGCTCCGCCTGTCGACCAGCGGCCGGTTCCCGGCCGGGTATTGACTGCCTCCCGCGGCCGGCCCGCGGGGTGCACCCGACTCGGAGCGACGAACGGGGGCGCTCGCCCGGGCCTTGACTCCCCGGCGCGGGCGCCGAAGCTCGAGGCCATGCGCTCCCGCGGGCTGCGGCGACTGGTCGGTCTGGCGCGCCCCGAGGCGGCTCGGCTGGCGCTCGCGACCGTGTTCCTGTTGGCCGGCTCGGCGCTCACGCTCAGCTATCCGCTGGCGGTGGGGTGGTTGATCGACCGAATCGCCGGCGGCGGAGAGGCCGGCTCGCTGGACGGGCTGGTGCTCGGGCTGCTCGTCCTGTTCGCGCTGCTGGGCTGCGTGACCGCCTTGCGGGCGTACCTGTTCGACGTGGCGGGGGAGCGGATCGTGGCCCGCCTGCGCCAGGACCTGTACCGCTCCCTGGTGGGCCAGGAGATCGCCTTCTTCGACGCCCGCCGCACCGGCGAGCTGACCAACCGCCTGGCGGCCGACACCACCCTGATCCAGGACGCTGTGACGGTCGACTTCTCCATGGGGCTCCGGTTCGGGCTCACCCTGGTGGGCGCGCTGGGGATCATGACCTACACCTCCTGGCGGCTGACCCTGGTCATGCTGGCGGTGGTCCCGCTGGTGGCGGTGGGCGCCACCCTCGACGCCGAGAGCGAGCACCTGGTGCAGGAGGCGCTAGAGCGCCTCCAGGAGGGGCGCACCACGCTCATCATCGCCCACCGCCTGTCGACGGTGCGGGCGGCCGACCGGGTGGTGGTGCTGGACGATGGGCGCGTGGTGCAGGAGGGCAGTCACGAGGCGCTGATCGCTCAGGAGGGGCTCTACCGGCGCCTGGTCGAGCGGCAGTTCGCGCCGGCGTGAGCGGTGGGTGGGCCCCTCGCTCCCTTCCTGCGACGACGCAGCGCTCAGCCTTCAGCAATCAGCGAGCAGAGTGACCTGATCGCCGCGCGCTCCTGGCGAGGAGCTTTATGCTCGCCACTCGCAGCTGAAGGCTGATCGCTGACCGCTGACAGCTGATTCAGATCGACTCCAGCTCGTCGAGCTGCTGCTGCGCTGCGGCGACGATGTGCTTCTCCTCCTCGGTCTCGGGCGTGATCTCCACGATCCGCTTGAGGAGCGGCACCGCCGCCTCGCGGTTGTCGCGCATGGAGTACAGCGTGGCGAGGTTGTTGAGCGACGGCAGGTGGTTGGCGTCGTGCTCGAGCACCTTGTCGTAGCAGATCTGGGCCCGCTCGACGAACACCTCGTCGCGGGTGTAGTCGTCGTAGAACTCGGCCTTGGTGATGTTCTTGTGGGCGACGAGCCCGTACACCACGCCGAGGTTGAACAGCCCCTCCATGCCGTCGGGGTTGGTGCGCACCGCGTCCTCGAGGGTCTGCAGCGCCGTGTGCAGGTCGCCCCGCTCGCCCGCCGCGACCCCCTCGTCCACCAGCTGCTGGTAGCGCTGCAGCTCGTCGGCGGTCAGGGCCGGCGGCTCGTCCATGGGGCGTCGCCGCCCTTCGCGGATCTGGGCGGCGATGTCGGCCAGCCGCGCCTGCAGCGCGGTGAGGCGCTCCAGCCGCTCGGGCGTCGCATTGCGCGTGGCCAAGTCGACGCTGTTGACCGCGGCCTCGAGCGCGTCGAGGTCCTCGTCGTTCACCTCGCCGCGGGCGAGGTCGAGCGAGTCGAGGACGAAGTTGGCGGCGTCGCGCGCCGCGCCCTCCTCGCCAGCGTCCTTCGCCGCCTCTTGCTTCTTCTCGGCGCCCTCGGCGGGCTGTTCCTCGTCGGCCATTTCCCCTCCCCCTTCGTCACACCTGGCGGTTGCGCAGGCGGAGCCTGCGGCTCAGCACTCGCGCTATGTTAAGGATCATCCCGATTTGCAGGTCGATGTCCCGCGAGAACAGCTCGTACAGGTCGTCGCGCTTGAGCTCGAGCAGCACCGTGCGCTCGCGCGCCAGCACGGCGCCGCTCCAGGGCTCGAGCCCCACCAGCGAGAACTCGCCGAAGAAGTCGCCGGCGTAGGCCTCGTCGACGTAGCTCCCCTTCTCGAACACCGACACCACCTGGTCGTTGCCCTCGGCGTCGGGCACCCGCAGCTCGACCGAGCCGCGCTCGATCACGTACAGGGCATCGTCGAGCTGACCGCGATCGACGACGGCCTCGCCCTGACGGAAGGTCCGCGTGCGCGCGATCTGGGCGATCGCCTGGAGCTGACCGTCGCTCAGCCCCAGGAACAGCATCTTCTGGCGCAGGGAGTCGAGGTCGACCACGTCCCGTGAGGCCTCGAGTGGGCCCTCAGGCCCCGTTCTGGGGCCCTCTCCCGGGCCCGCGGCGCCGGAATTCTACCCGGCGGGGTGCCGAGGCGGAACCAGCAACGGAATGCTAACCCATTGAAACGAAAGAGGCTGTGACTTTTAGCCGAAGAAAGGTCCAAGAAAATCCCAAGAACCCCCCTGGAAATTCCTTTAGGTGTCGGGGAACCCCAGTAGACTCCCGCTTGCCTGGGCAACAGGCGCTGAAACCCGCAGAATAGAGCCTCTTGCTGGGGGCGGCCTCCTGGGTGCCCCTGCAACACTGGGATTGGAAAGGGATGCCATGAACAAGGCTGAGCTGATCGAGTGGATCCAGAAGTCGAAGCACCTCGGTGAGGACACCACGAAGGCCGCCGCTGAGCGGGCCCTGAACGCGGTCCTCGAGGGCGTGAAGTACGGGCTGAAGAAGAACCAGAGCGTGTCGCTGGTCGGCTTCGGCAGCTTCAGCGTCAAGCGTCGCGAGGGCCGGATGGGCCGCAACCCCCAGACCGGTGAGCCCCTCAAGATCAAGGCGTCGAAGACCGTCACCTTCAAGGCCGGCAAGGCCCTGAAGGACGCCGTCCCCATGCCCAAGAAGGGCTAAGGGTCGAACCCGAACCTTCGCAGGCGCGCGGGTGCACTTCGGTGCGCTCGCGCGTCTTCGTTTTGGTTCGGCGCGTCGAGCCGCCGAGCGGCGGGAGGTCCAGCGCGATCACCGCACCGATGACGTCCGGAAGTCGCACTCTCGCGGCCGCAGGAACGACAGCTGGCGGGGGACCTCCCTTCGGTCAGGCGGCGCTATCCCGCGAAGTGATCGAATCCACCCAGCTCGATCAAGCCCGGGGCGTCGATGCCGGGCGGACCCCGCTCCAGGCGACCGACCTCGAGCAGGTCCGGGTGTCGCAGGGGGAGGTCGGCTGGCCCCGCCACCAGCAGCTGGTAGTCCTCGCCGCCACGCCAAGCCAGGGCGCGCGGGCCCTCGCCCACGCGCTGGGCCAGGGCCGGATCGGGCCCCGGCAGGCGGTCGGGGTCGATCACTGCCCGCAGCTGCGAGGCGCGCGCCAGGCGGGGCAGGTCGCGGGCCAGTCCGTCGGAGAGGTCGAGGCAGGCGACCCGCGGCTCGCTGCTCAGCGCGCGGCCGAGCGCCAGGCGCGGCATCGGGTCGAGGAGGGCGCCCAGGGCCGGCTGCAGGGCGGGGTCACGCGGGTCGCCGCCCGTCAGCAGCCACTGCAGCCCCAGCCGGGCCCAGCCGAGGGACCCGCTCACGAACAGGCGGTCGTCGGCCTGGGCGGTGTCGCGTCGCAGGGCGCGTCCCGCAGGGACCGCGCCGAGCGCGGTGACGCCGATCCACACCCGGTCCGGGTGCCGCACGAGGTTGCCCCCCAGCAGCGGCGCGTCGCAGGCGGCGAGCTTCGTCCCCAGCCCGCCCGCCAGGGCTTCGACCTCGCCCTCGCCGACGTCGGCCGGCAGGCCCAGGCTGAGCAGCACCCCCAGGGGCCGCGCGCCCATGGCGGCGAGGTCGGAGACGCTGGCCGCCGCGGCCTTGGCGCCGAAGGCGCCCCACCCGCGCCAAGCCGCCCAGGCCCGCTCGAAGTGCACCCCCTCGACCTGCTCGTCGGTGGTCCACACCAGGTCGTCGCCGGCTGGCGCGGCGAGGACGGCGGCGTCGTCGCCGGGCCCGAGGCGGACGTGCGGCCCTGCGGTCGCGGCGCCGGCGGCGCGCGCGGCGGCGAGGATCCGGTCGATCAGCCCCTGCTCGTCCATGGGTACTCGTCCGTGCCCGTGCCCGTGCCCGTGCCCGTGCCCGCCTTCGCGCCACAGCCCGGCACGGGCACGTTCGCCCGCGGCATGCTGGCATCTCCCGGAGCGGCTTGCGAACATTCACGCCACACCCACAGGACAGCGGGGGACGCATGGGGAGCAGCGCAGTCGCCGCCAGGCCGGGACGCAAGAACGCCGAGCGGCCCTTCGTGGACCGAGCGCCGCACGACCCGCGGACCGACGTCAAGCTGGCGGGGGACTGGCTCGATCGCTGGCTGGGCGCCCTCGACGAGCAGGAGCTGCGGGCCTACCTGCAGCTGGCGCACTACTACAACACCCGCACCTACCACGACAAGGACGCGCTGACGCGGATCCTCGAGGCCAAGGACCCGGCGCGGGTGGTGGCGCGCCTGGAGCGTCGCGGGCTGGTGGAGGTGATCCGCAAGGGCAACCAGTTCCACTACCACTTCCCCCACCGCGACAGCGACGGCTACCACCGCGGAGAGCGCGCGCGGCCGAGCCTGGCGGACGCGCTCGCCTTCCAGGAGCGCATGACCGAGGAGCTGACCGCCCTCGCCGAGCAGGACGAGACCGAGGAGCTGCGCGAGCAGCTGTTCGACCGCTACCCCGAGCTGCTCGAGGAGCACGACCTGTATCACGCTACGGCCGACGCCTCGGCGCCGCGGTGGCGCCTGTGGATGGAGGTGGGCAACCTCTTGATCCGCAAGTTCGAGGAGGACTACGGCTCCCTGCGCGAGGACCACGGCGAGCTGTTCAAGGAGGTCTCGGCCAAGGTGCTGGGTCACCACCTCGAGCTGGTCGACGGCGTGGTGGCGCAGGTGATCGAGCGCCTGGAGCGGGTGTTCCCCGAGGTGCACGAGGAGTGGGTGATCGCGCCCGACCGCGAGGAGTTCGTGGCGCTCCCCTTCATCCGCCGGCAGGCGCAGCGCTACGGCGTCGGCCCCGAGCAGATCCTGCTCAACGTGATCGAGGCCCTGGGTCAGAACGGGCGGGTGGTGTGCTCCCTCGACGAGGTCGGGTACCTGTCGAACGTGATCCTGCCCTCCGACACCGGGCTCACCAAGTCGGAGGAGCGGGTGCTGTTCCTCAAGCCCGAGGAGCGGGCGCAGCAGGACACGCCGCGCAACCGCGAGCGGGTGAAGCGGGCCCGGAACAAGTACGCCAACTACCTGATCGAGCGCGGCTGCAGCGCGCTGGCCGACTTCGTCACGGCGGGCCGGGTGCAGGTCGTCGACGCCTGGCTGGAGCGCCTGGTGGAGCTCGTGAACGACGCGCTCGAGCTGCTGCCCATGGAGGAGGGCGAGCGGCCGGTGAAGCTCGAGCACGTGATCGACCGGTTCGACGCGATCCGCCAGGGACAACGGCTGTTCCCGCTGCCGGGGCCCCTCCCGACCGACACCCAGGCCGTGCGGCGCGCCACGGGCCGCATGCGTGAGGTGGAGGAGCCGACGCCGGCGCCGGCGAACGAGAT
>JAWLGW010000196.1:0-8635 GCA_041690735.1 Planctomycetota bacterium | reverse complement strand
CCCACCGCGAGGGTGGTGAGCAGGACGGCGGCGCCCAGACCGATCGACAGCTTCCAGTGGAGCTTCACGGCCTGGGGGCGCTCGGGCTAGGCATCGCTGAAGCGGTAGCCGACGCCGCGGACCGTCTCGATCAGGTCCCGGCTCGGCCCCAGCTTGCGCCGGATCGCCCCCACGTGGACGTCGATGTTCCGGTCGATCAGGGCCGCGTCGCTGCCCATGATCCGGCTGAGCAGGTGGTTGCGGGTGAACACCCGGCCGGGGTGCGAGGCGAGGTAGTGGAGCAGGCGGAACTCGGTGGCGGTGAACGGCACCGGCTCCCCCTCCACCCGCACCTCGTGGCGCTTGGCGTCGATCACCGCCTGACCGACGACCATCCGCTCCTGCGGCCGGCCGTCGTCCCACGTCCCCCGGCGCACCACGGCCTTGACCCGCGCCACCAGCACCTTGGGGCTGAAGGGCTTGGTGATGTAGTCATCGGCCCCGGCCTCCAGGCCGGCCACGATGTCGTCCACCTCGCCCTTGGCGGTGACCATGATCACCGGGATCGTGCGCAGCGCCGGATCGGCCTTGAGCCGTCGACACACCTCCAGCCCGTCCAGCTTGGGGAGCATCCGGTCGAGGAGGATCGCGTCGGGGAAGTGCCGCTTGACGAGGTCGAGCCCCTCCTCGCCGTCGCGCGCGCCGATCACGCGGAACCCCTCCCGGCTGAGGTTGTACTCGAGCACCTCGGCGATGTCGGGCTCGTCCTCGATCACGAGGATGCGCTCGCGAGTGCTGCTGGCGGTGGAGCTCATGGCGGGCTTGCCTCCGGCGTTGGGAGCAGCGTAGCCGAGTGTTTAAAGGCGGGTTAAAGCGCTGGTAAAGCTACATCAGGGGCTGTCGAACGGGGCGCCCGGGGCCGGAGTCAGTGCGCCTCCAGCCAGGTCTGGCCCCGCCCCACGTCGACCGCCAGGGGCACCGACAGGGGGAACGCCCCCTCCATCTCCTCGCGCACGATCGCCTCCAGCCGGTCGGCCTCCTCGGCCGGCGCCTCGAACAGGAGCTCGTCGTGGACCTGTAGGAGCATGCGCGCCCGCAGGCCCTCCTCGCGCAGGCGCCGGTCGAGGCGGACCATGGCCAGCTTGATGATGTCGGCCGCGCTACCCTGGATCGGCGTGTTGAGGGCCATGCGCTCGGCGTTGGCGCGGACCATGCGGCGGGCGGCGCGGATGTCCTGCAGCGGCCGGCGGCGCCCCAGGACCGTCTCCACGTAGCCGTGCTGGCGGGCGTGCTCGACCTGCCCGTCGAGGTAGGCCTTGATCTTGGGGTAGGCGGCGAAGTAGCCCTCGATGAACCGGCGCGCCTCGTCCTGCTCCATGCCGGTGTCGCGGGCCAGGCGGTTGGCGCCCATGCCGTACACGATCCCGAAGTTGATCGCCTTGGCCCGACCGCGCAGCTCGGCGGAGACGTCGTGCAGCGGGCAGCCAAAGATCCGGGCCGCCGTGGCCCGGTGGACGTCGAGCCCCTCGCGGAAGGCGGCGATCAGGTTCTCGTCGCCCGACAGGTGGGCCAGCACCCGCAGCTCGACCTGTGAGTAGTCGGCGGACAGGAGCAGCCAGCCGGGCTCGCCCGCCACGAACGCGGCGCGGATGCGGCGCCCTTCGGCGGTGCGCACGGGGATGTTCTGCAGGTTGGGGTCCGAGGAGGAGAGCCGGCCGGTGGCGGTGACGGCCTGGTTGAAGGAGGTGTGCACCCGGCCGGTCTCGGGCCGAATCAGGGCCGGCAAGGCCTCGACGTAGGTGCCGAGGAGCTTCTCCAGGGTGCGGTGCTCGAGGACGGCCCGCGCCAGGGGAGAGGTGTGCGCCAGGGCCGCCAGCACCTCGCGATCGGTGGAGGCGGCGCCGCCGGCGGTGCGCTTGAGCTTGAGGCCGGCCGCCTCGTGCAGGCGGAGCCGGTCGAACAGCAGGGCGGCCACCTGTTTGGTGCTGCCCAGGTTGAACGGCTCGCCGGCCAGGCGGTGGGCCTCCTCCTCGAGGTGGTGCAGGCGGGCGCGGAACTCGCCGCCCGTCGCCTCCAGCGCCGCCGCGTCGACCTTGACCCCGGTGGTCTCCATGCGCAGCAGCACGTGTAGGAGCGGCAGCTCCACCTCACGATAAAGGCGGTCGAGGGCCGGCTCCTCCGCCAGCCGAGCGGCGAAGCGCCGGTGGAGCCGGAAGGTGATGTCGGCGTCCTCGCTGGCGTAGGGGAAGATCTCGCGGTCCGGCGTGTCCGCCATGGAGCGCTGGCGCTTGCCGCGCCCGATCACCTCGCTGGTGGCGATCTTCTTGTAGTTCAGCGTGCGCAGGGCCAGGGCGTCCAGCCCGTGGCTGGGGGCCGAGGGGTCGAGGACGTAGCTCTCGAGCATGGTGTCGAAGGCGACGCCCTGCACCTCCACCCCGTGGCGGGCCAGGACCTGCACGTCGTACTTCACGTTCTGCCCGCCCTTCGCCAGGGCGGGGTCCTCGAGCAGCGGCCGCAGGCGCTCCAGGCGGCGGGAGAAGTCGAGCTCCACCGCGAACAGCTCGAAGGCGCTGCTGCCCATGCGCTCCTCGGCGCCCACGTACCAGGCCTCGGCCTCCTGGAACGAGAACGCCATGCCCACGATCTCCGCCTGGCGCGGGTCGAGGCTGGTGGTCTCGAGGTCGAACACCAGCTCCTGGCAGCCGCGCAGCCGCTCGATCAGCGCCCCGAGCTGCGCGTCGTCCTCGACCCGGTGGTGGACGTGCGGATCGCTGGAGATGTCGCGGGAGAAGCGGCCCAGGAACTCGCGGAACTCGAGCTCGGTGAACAGGTCGAACAGGCCGGCGCGGTCGGGCTCGCTCAGGACCAGGGCGTCGAGGTCGACCTCGAGGGGGACCTCGGTGTCGAGGGTGACCAGCTCCAGCGACATGCGCGCCTGCTCGCCGTTCGCCTGCAGGCTCTCGCGCACCGCCTTGCGCGTCACCTCCGCGGCGCGGGCCAGGGCCTGCTCGAGGCTGCCGAACTGGTGGATCAGCTCGGCGGCCCGCTTGGGGCCCACGCCGGGGACCCCGGGCACGTTGTCGCTGCTGTCGCCGCGCAGGGCGAGGTAGTCGCGGAACTGCGCCGGCCTGACCCCGAACTTGGCCTCGACGCCGGCGGGGTCGAGCACCTCGACCCCGGCCCCGCCGCTCCGCTTCCAGGGGTTGTAGACCCACACCCGCTCGTCCACGAGCTGGCACAGGTCCTTGTCGCTGGTGACGATCCGCACCTGGTAGCCCGCGTCCCGCCCCCGGTGGGCGAGGGTCGCCACCACGTCGTCCGCCTCCCAGCCCTCCACCGCCAGGCGCGTAACGCCGAGGGCGTCCACGATCCGCTCCACGTAGGGGAGGCAGGCCGTGAGCTCCTCGGGCTTGTCGGGGCGGCCCGCCTTGTAGTCGGGGAACCGGTCGTGGCGGAAGTTGTTCTGAGCGACGTCGAACACCACCGCGATGCGGTCGGGGCGCTCGTCGTCGAGGAGGCGCAGCAGCTCGCGGGTGAAGCCGAACGCGCAGGAGGTGTTGAGGCCCGCCGCGTTGCGCAGGGGGTTGCGGATGAACGCGAAGTGGCTGCGGTAGGCGAGGGCCGACCCGTCGACCAGGAACAGGCGTGGCGAGGCCACTAGGGCGCCTCGGCCAGCGTCTCGGCGGCCCCCGGGCGGCGGAGGAGCCGCAGGGCGGCCCAGGCGATGAAGCCCACCACGGCGGCGGCCACCGCGATGGCGACGAACCACAGCAGCACCGACAGCAGGGACGCCACCAGGCAGGCGAAGTCCTCCGCCAGGGACAGGAGGGGGTTGGCCACCCCGGCGGTGGCGGCCGTCGAGCCGACCCGCACCACGCTCTTGGTGGCGTGCACCGACAGCGCGGTGCCGCCGCCGGCCACCACGGCGAACAGGGCGGTCGCCCATCCCGGGAGCTCGCCCGCCACGGCGGCGGCCACGACCATTCCGGCGATGGTGCGCACGGGGGCCTGCACCACGTCGAGCAGGTGGTCCACCGCCGGCACCTTGTCCGCCACCACCTCGGCCACCACCGCCACCGAGAGGGCGACCAGCGCCGGCGTGCTCTGGAGCCAGGCGAAGCTCTCCGACAGGGGGATCCAGCCCTCGCCCAGGCGAGCGGCCACACCGGCCACCAGCAGGGGCAGGAAGGCGCGCAGGCCGCAGGAGGCCGCGAGCGACAGGCCGAGGGCTATGGAGATGAGGATGTCCACCTGGGCTCCCGCGGGAGAGCCTGGATCTTACGATGGCCCACCCCCTGTCCGGACGTGGGGGCCCGGGGCCTGGGCCCAGAGCGAGGTGGCATGGCACAGCCGGCGCGGCGGCGGCTCCTGCGGGCGAGCTACGGGTCGCTGCTGGAGGCGGGCGACTGGCGGCCGATCCCCGGCTGCCCCGGGCGGGCGGTGCTGCAGCGAGCCTCGCGGGTGCGGCCGGAGGACCTGCTGGGGAAGTCGACCCCGCTGCACAGGTTCGAGGTCCCGGCCGCTCCGGACCCAGTCCTGGTGGCGCGGGTCGACGGCGGGGGGCTGATCAGCTACGCCAAGTCCGACGGCCGCTTCGTCCACACGCTCAACACGGAGGAGGGCCTGGCGCGCAAGCTGGGCGAGCTGGGGATCGCCCTGCCGGACGCGGAGTGAGGGCCCCTGCCCCTGCCCGGGCTCGCTCCACAGAGTGCTCGACGAGCGACAGCAGATCGCGCCGGACGTCTGTCGGCCCGACCTGCTGTGGCTCGCATCTCCGCGCCCTGGCCCTGCCCGGGCGAGGGCAGGGGACGATTACTCCACCACCACCAGCTCCGCGTCGAGCGCGATCGGCTGGCCCACGTTGAAGTAGTTGGGCGAGGTGCGCTTGATGTGCGCGTGGAGCTCCTCGAGTTGCTCGCGGGTGGCGTCCGCCTCGATCCGCACCACGGTGCGCACCTCGGCGTAGCCCGGGATCACCTGCGGGTCGAGGGCCAGGAAGCCGCGCAGGTCGAGGTCGCCCGAGCTCTCGATCTCGAGGCTCCGCACGGCGATCCCCCGCACCGCCGCGTTGGCGGCGTAGCCCACGATCATGCAGGCGTTGAGCGCCCCCAGCAGGTACTCCTGCGGGTTGGGGGCGGTGTTGGTGCCGAGCAGCTCGTGGGGCTCGTCAGTGACGAACCGGAAGGGCCGCTCGACCCGCTCACCGGCGATCGTGTAGCCGTCGATGCGCGTCTCGCTGGAGGTCTGCCCCAGCCAGCGGGTGGTGGCCGCGAAGGCGACCTTGGCCTTGGACGGGTCCGCCTGGATCTGCTCCACGACCTCACCGAGCGCCTCGACGTCGATCCCGTTCATGTTGGCGTTGACCTGCTTCATGCCGCTCCTCCTGAGTTGGTTGCTTGCGGTGAGGAGGAGCAGAGCAGAGGCCGTGCCGCGGTGGGGGGCGCGGGCCATTGAGCTTGCGCCGCGCTGGCGGCGCCTCGTCGATGCGCGCGCGCGCGGCTATGCGCGCCGACGGCCTCGCGACCGGTGGGCGCAGCCGCGGGTGGCGCAGCCCCCGAGCTCGTCGTGGCACTCGGCGTGGTACACCGTCCGGCACCCGTCGCAGCTCACCAGGCGGTGCTGCGCCTCGCCGGCCAGGTGATCGCGGCAGTAGGGGCAGCGCTGAGCGGGCTGGACCACGATCCGGGCGGGAGGGCGCTGGAGCTTCACCCGCTGCTCCCAGTCGGGCACCACGGCGATGCCCGTGTCCAGCACCCAGTCGGGCCACTCGGGGATGTCGACCCGCACCTCGAGGGTCCACTGGATCGTGTTGTGGGGCGCCTTGAAGGAGGGGAGCGCCTCGGCGGGGACCGGAATGTGGCCGACCAGGCGATGCGCGCGGCCCCCCAGCAGGTAGCCGCCCTCGTGCAGGACCACCTGCCACACGTGCTCGCGCTCGGAGCGGCGGTCCTTGGTGTCGCCGCGCACGGAGCGCTCCACGCACTTGAGGACCGCCCGGGCGTCGTTGAGCACGACGGAGTGAGGAGGGTGGAGCGTCAGGACGACCTCCACCGCGTCGCCCGGGCACACCCGGTCGGTCACCGTCAGCTCGACGGTCCCGAGCTTGCGCTCGGCGACCAGGTTGCGCAGGCCCCAGGCCGCGCTGCCGGCGCCAGCGGCGGCCAGCACGAACGCCAGGAACCCGGGCGCGTCGGTCGCCGCCAGCAGCAGCAGGCCGGCGGCGAGCGCGAGCGCGCCGCAGGCGCCGCACGTCAGGCGCGTCTCGCGCGCCTGCGTCACCGACTCCAGCCGCAGGTCGCTGAGGTGCGCCTCGGTGGGCACGCCGGGGAGGACCTCCACCTCCCGCTCGGCGGTGGGGTCGCCCCTCCAGGGGACGTTGGCCCGCGCGGTCAGCAGCCACCGGACGACGACCTCCTCGCCGCGGATGGTGACCGGGAAGCCGGGGACCTGCAGGGAGAAGGGGAGGCGCACCTCGTCGCCGCGCTGCCACACCCGCGGCCCCTGCAGCAGGACGGACGTGCGCGGCCCCTCGTCGGCGTCGCCGTCGCCCTCGGCCCGCCAGGCGAGGTCGAGGTGGACGCCCTGCGAGCGGGTGGTGTCGTGGACCTCCACCAGCACCGCGCCGGTGACCTGGGCGCCGCCGCGGACGGTGGGGCTGTCGAGCTCGATGCGCAGGGTGCAGGACATGGCGCGCCGGCTCAGGTCCAGGCCCGGGACCGCGGGCTCCGGGCGCAGCCCGGGGTCGCGCAGGCGCCGAGCTCGCCCAGGCAGTCCTCGTGGTAGACGGCCTGGCAGCCGCCGCAGGTGGCGAGGTGTCGGGGGTGCGTGCCGGCGAGGCCGTCGCGGCAGTAGGGGCAGCGCTGCCCGGCCTGCAGGTGGAGGTGGCGCGTGTGGCGGATCTGCAGCCGAGCCCCCGCCGCCTCGGGGGTGAAGGCGGGCAGCACGACGATCGGCACCTCCAGGGACCAGTCGGGCCAGCGGGGGATGTCGAGGTGGAGCGCCAGGGTCCAGCGGACCGAGTTCTGGGCGGCCTGGAAGGAGGGGGCGGCGTGGCGAGGGACGGTGATCGTCTCCTCGAACCGGACCCGTTCGCCGGCGCCGACCCTCCCGCCCTCGTGCAGCGTGACCGGCAGCCGCCCCACCTCGCGCAGGAAGAGCTGCATGTGCTTGCCGCTGCCGCGCCGGGCGGTCTCGTGGCCGATCAGCTCGGCGGTGATGCGGTTGAGGGCGAGCGGCCGGGGCGGGCGGAACGACAGCCGCACGTCCACCGCGTCTCCAGCGATGACCTGGCCGGTCACCGCGAGGTCCAGGGGGCCGAGCTTGCGCTCCGCCAGCAGGTTCCAGGAGCCGTAGGCGGCGCCCAGCGCGCCGAACAGGGCCAGCGCCGTCCCACTGATCCAGGCGAGCGGGGTGAAGGGGCCGGCCACCGGCGCCACTCCGAGCAGGACCAGCCCGAGCACGAGCGACGCCAGGCCCCGGAGCCCGCAGCCGACACGCTGGCGGCGCGCCGTCGCGGGGGACGTCCGTTGCAGCGAGGCGAGCTCCTCCCCGGTGGGCGGCGCGCCGGGGCGGAGCGTGACGGCGCGCTCCGTGGTCGGATCGATCCGGGCGCGCACGTCGGCGCGGGCGGTGAGGATCCACAGGACGCTCACCTTCTCGCCCTGATAGGTGACCGGGAAGCGGGGCGCGGCGATGCGGAAGGGCAGGCGGAGGCGCTCTCCGGCGCGCCAGCCGGCGGCCCCCTGCACCCGCGCGGAGGTGACCGGGCCGCGGTCGGTGTCCCCTGGCCCGTCGGTGCGCCAGCCGAGATCGATGGTGACGCCCTTCGACGCCACGTCCTCGAGGACCTCCACCGCCACGACGCCGGTGATGGCGTCGCCGCCGCGGAAGCGGGGGGCGTCGAGGTGGATCTGGAGGGTGCAGGCCACGGGCGCAGCTTACCCAACCAAGAACCCGGGCCCGCGGGAGACCGCCCCCCGCGGGCCCGAGCCCGACCCAAACCCCCGTCCCGGACCGGAGGCGACCCTCGGCCCGGGAAGGTGGTGAAGACTGCTTGGAATCACAGGGGCCGGGGCGCCGCTGGACGCTCCAGCGGCCGCCCCCCGACCCCTGGGCCCGAGCCGGAGGCGAAGTCGGCTCGAGCCGTTTGAGGATCGCCGTCGCGTCAGGTCCATCCTCGGCGCGCGCCGCGGACCAACCGCAGGCCCCAACCCAGACGCGACGGCGCGTGAGCTACAGCCAGAAGGCGCCGCGGTCTCCCGACCGGGGCGAGGCGGACGGCGAGGCCTCGCCTCGGGCGAAGGCCCCCAGCGCCTGGCGCGCCTGCGCGGCGAGGTCGCCAGCGGGAGGGGCGGCCGCCCTCTCCGCGCCGCCAGCGGTCAACGCCTCGAGCAGCCGCTCCAGCGCGGTCAGCTGACTGGCGGGCGCGCCCACCGAGCGCAGGTCCGCCAGGAGCGTCCGCAGCCCCAGCGCCAGCGCTGCGAAGGCCTGCGCGTCCGGGGCGTCACCGAGCGCGTCGAGGAGCTGCTGGGCCCGCCGCCGGTAGGGCTGCAGGTCGAGGCCCGGCGCTCCGGAGCGCCCGCCGCCGAACAGCCCCCGGACCGCGTCGAACAGCCCGCCCCCGCCCGGAGGCGGCGCGGCGCGCCTGCGCGCCGGC
>JAWLGW010000195.1:0-8651 GCA_041690735.1 Planctomycetota bacterium | reverse complement strand
TCCGCCGCTCCCCCAGCTACCCTCTCTGGAGTGGCCCCATCACCCTGAGGGGCTACGTCGGGGACCTCGCCTTCGACGTCTTGTTGGACGGAGCCCGAGTTCTCTCGGTGCTCCTCGAAGTCTTCCCTACCAAGCTCTCCTACCTCGAGGACTACCAGGCCCTGCTCGACTCAGTCGCGCGCTACGAGCGAACGCTCCCGTTTCGCATGCGAGCTCCGACTACCGTGGCGCACGCTCTGGGAGATCGGACCGAGCGCAGCCTCGTCGAGTGGTTGGCAGTGCTTCGCTGGCATCAGGACGACCTCGCCGCAGCTGCGCAGAGCATCCTCCGGAACCCGCACCAGGGGATGCGCTGCGAGGCACTGGTCCGACCGGCAGCCCTCGTACGACGAGCCTCTTCGCGAGCGTCATCTTGGCTCGCCCGCCACCCGCAGTACGCCGCGGGCGCCGGCCCGCGCCGCCCGCCACCGGAGCCCCTCGGCGGGCAGGGTGGCGGCCAGCGCCCAGGCGGCGCCGTAGGCGGGGGCGAACGTCCCCCAGAACTTCGCCGACCACAGGGCCTCTCCTGCCTGAGTCACCTGCTCGCGGGCGGAGTGGGCCAGGCCGGTGACCGTCAGGCGGGCCATCTGGACCCAGGGAGCGGTGGGCCCCTGGCCGAGGCGGCCCTCCTCGTACAGCCGGCGGCAGGCGGCGCGGCGCACCTTGCCGCTGGAGGTCTTGAGCACCGTGTGGGGCGGCGCCAGCACGATGGCGTCGGGCGGCGCCCCCAAGAGGTCGTGGGCCGCCTCACGGATCCGCGCCTCGATCGCCGCCCGCGCCTCGAGGTCCTCCTCGCGGGTCTCGGCCAGGACCACCAGGGCCTCGGTGCCGGCCTCCTCGCCGCGGGCCCCGAACACCGCCACGCACCCCTTGCGGACGCCGGGCAGCTCGCCCACCGCCTCCTCGAGCTCGTGGGGGTACACGTTGCGGCCGGCGCGAATGATCACGTCCTTGACGCGCCCGGTGACGTGCAGCTCACCGCGGGCGAGGTAGCCGAGGTCCCCCGAGTCCAGCCACCCGTCGTCCGTTCGCAGGCGGGCGGTCGCCTCGGGGGCATCGAAGTAGCCGGCGGTGGCGGAGGGGCCGCGGAACTGCACCCGCCCCTCGCGCCGCTCGCCCAGCTCGCGTCCGGCGGCGTCGACCACCCGCACCTCGTGCCGGCGCAGGGGCGCCCCGCAGGAGACGAAGGCCAGGGCGTCCTCGGCCTCGCTCGGCTCGGCCCGTCCCTCGCGGCTGAAGGCGAGCCGGTCCACCTGGTCGACATGCGGCGGGCGGGAGAGCGGCGACATGGTGACGGCCAGCGAGCACTCGGCCAGGCCGTAGCAGGGGGTCATGGCCTGGGGGCGGTAGCCGTAGGCAGCGAACCGGTCGGCGAAGTCGTGCATGACCTCGGGGCTGATCGGCTCGGCGCCGTTGAGGGTCATGCGCCAGGAGGACAGGTCGAGCCCCTCGAGGGCCTCGGCCGGCACCTTCCGGGCGCACAGGGCGTAGGCGAAGTTGGGCGCCGCCGACAGCGTGCCGCGGTGGCGGTGCAGCGCCCACAGCCAGCGCTCGGGGCGGCGCAGGAAGGCGAGCGGCGACAGGAGCACCAGCGGGACCGCGTGATACAGCGTGGTGAGCACCGCGCCGATCAGGCCCATGTCGTGGTACAGGGGCAGCCAGCTGACGAACACGTCCTCGGGGGTCGGCCCCACGAAGGCGCCGATCTCCCGCATGTTGGCCAGCAGGTTGGCGTGGGTGAGCACCACGCCCTTGGGGTCGCCGGTGCTGCCCGAGGTGAACTGCAAGAAGGCTGTGTCGGTGGCCTCCAGGGGCGGCCGGGCGCTGAGCGGCGCGCTGGCGAGGAGCGCCTCCACCTCCACCAGCTCCCGCAGGCCCGGCGCCTGCGCCCGCAGGAAGGGCCCCACCCGGCGCGCCTCGGGGACCGTGACCAGCAGGGGGCAGCGGGCGGTGCGCAGGATCGAGGCCTGCCGCCGCAGGTGCTCCTCGAGCTGCGACGGCCGGGCGGGGGGATACAGGGGCACCGGCACCGCGCCGGCGTACAGCGTGCCGAAGAAGGCGGCGAAGAAGGCCCGCCCGGTGGGCAGCATGATCGCCACCGCCTCGCCCGGCCGGACGCCGCGCTCCCGCAGCCCGGCGGCGACCCGCTCGGCGAGGTCGACCAGGGCGGCGAAGGTCAGCTCGTGGGGCCGCTCCTCCTCCTCGTCGTCGTACAGGAACACCTGCACCCGGTCGGGGTGACGCTCGGCGTGCCAGTCCAGGACATCGACCAGGGTGGCCGCCCGCTCGGGGAGCACCTCCGGCGCCGCCGCCGGCATGAGGAACCGCTCCCCCGGCGTCATCCGCGCGCCGGCGCGGCCGCCGAGGACCGCGTGGATCAGGTCCTCGACCCGCTCCACGTCCGCCGCGGCGCGCTCGGCGATGCGCACTCCACAGGCCCGCTCCACCCGGGCCAGCAGCTCGACCTGCGCCAAGCTGTCGAGGCCGAGGTCCCGGTCGAGGCGGGAGTGGGCGTGCACCGCCGGCGGCCGTCGCCCGGGGTGGAGCTCGGCGAGGAGCTGCACGATCAGCGCCGGCACCTCGGCGGCGGGGTCGGCGCGTTGCACGGTCTCAGTCATGGAGGGATTCTCGCGGGCCGGGCGGAGGGGGCAAGGGGGCGATGCTCGGCTCTCTCGAGGCCAGCGCTCCGCGGGTCGAGGTCGATCCGGTGACCGCGGTGCAGCGCTTCTACATGGCCGACGGGACCTACCTGGGCGTCGCCGGGGATCGCGCGCGAGCGGACCTGAAGGGAGAGTTCGCCCGCTGATGCCATAGAAGGGTCTGAAACCCGCTCAGCGCTCCAGGGCGCGGTGCACGGCGGCGACCCTCTCCTCGACTGCGTCACGCTCCCCCAGCGCCCAGGGGATCAGCTCGGCGGCGATCGCCTCGCGCGCGGGTCCCGCGCCCGACGCGCGGGCGGCCAGGCCGAGCACCTCGTCGAGCTCGTCACTCGTCGCCGAGGCGAGCGCGGCGAGGATCGCCGTGGCCGCACGCCAGCCGCGGCTGCCGGCGTCCGATCGGTCGTCGAGCTCGGTGAACGCCTCGACCAGGAGTGAGGGCGCGCGTCGCATGAGGCGCGCCTCGGCGGCCGCCAGGCGCAGCTCGGCGTCGACCTCCTCGCTCAGGTCCCGCAGCCACCACCGCATCTGGTGCGGCGCCGCCTTCAGCGCGGCCACCGCACCAGCTGCGGCGTGCCCCAGGTAGGCGGCGAGCTCGACCCGCTGGCGAGGGAAGGCGCCGGCATCGAGCCGCTCGCGCAGGCGTGCCACCTCGGCCGGGTCGACGGGGTCGTTCTGGGGCATGGCTCCTCCGCTGGCTGAGCGGATTATCGCTCCCCCCGCCCTCGCGCCGCGACGGCCTTGCTGCCTCCGCCTCTCTCCCCCCGCGGCTCCCTCCGCTAAGATCCCCTCCCATGTCCAGCACCGACCCGCACAGCGCGACGCAGATCTACCGCAAGGTCCAGGAGGGCCAGACCGCCGAGCACGTGGCCCGGATCCAGGCCCTCGAGGCCCGTGTGGCCGAGCTCGAGGGCGAGCTGACGGTCCTGCGCCGGGGCGGCGGGACCGAGGAGGTCCAGGCGCTGCCGGGCGAGGCGCTGCGGGTGCTGCTGGGCGTGTTCGACGCGGTCCCGATCCCCGACCTCGGAGCCTGGGAGCGACGGCAGTGCGTGCAGCGGCTGACCTCCGTCCTCCAGGAGCTCGAGGCCCGGGGTGAGCTCGCCTCCGGGACGTGGTCGGGCGGCGAGGCGCCGGCCGCGCAGGTGGCGGAGGGGGACGGCGCCGCCGCGGCGCGGCTGACCACGCAGGTGGTGCGGGTGCTGGGCGAGGTGGCGAGCAAGTACCTGGCGCAGATGATCGAGTTCCAGGGGACCACCCCCGATCAGGTGGCTCGGGCGCGCGCCTCCCACCTCATGGACGCCAGCTCGCTCGTGGACGCCAAGGCGCAGTACGGCTTGCTGCCGGGCGACAGCCAGCGGGCGCTGTTCGAGCAGCACATCGACCAGCTGGTCACGGCCAAGGACCAGCTGTACGTGCTGGGGCAGTGGGTGGCGGAGGCCCGCGAGCTGACCCGGCAGCTGGTGGTGCGGCGGGGGCTGAAGGCGCCCCGCGAGGCGTCGCTCCTGGGGCTGCTGCGGCTGCTGGCCGACCAGGACGAGGCGGGGCAGGCCCCGGCCCTGGCGGAGGTCGTGCACGGGCTGGTGCGGGCGTACGCGGCGCTGCTCCCCGAGCGCGACGTGCTGGAGCTGCTCGAGCTGGCCGACAGCGAGTTCCAGCGGGCGCACGCCTCCACCGTGTCGGCGGATGCGAGCGAGCCGGGCGAGCTCCCCTTCCTGGCGGGCGCCCTGGAGGCGGTGCTCACGGACCACGAGGCGGTGGCGGCGGCCCTCAAGGAGACCGCGCTCAAGGCGCGCGAGAAGAAGGCCCTCAGCCGGCTGGACAGGTCGCTCACCACGGCGGCCAAGGCGTCGGACGCCCTGGCGCGCCTGGGGGGGCAGCGAGCGGCGGTCGAGGCGGCGCACGGCGAGGAGGAGGCCCTCCAGCGGACGGTGGTCAAGCGGTTCGCGGCCGCCCTGGAGCGCGAGGCCCGGGCGCGGATCGCCGCCAGCCCGCGTCCCGAGGCCTCGGCCACCGCCTTCGAGCAGCTGTCGAAGGCCGAGCGCACGGCGCACCTCGCCGCCTTGTTCTCGACGCTCGTCGGTGAGCTGAGCCACCTGCTGGAGGACCCCCAGGAGGGGCTGGCGGCGCACGAGGCGCGCCTGCAGGAGGCGCTGCGGGCGGCCGGCACCGATCCGGCGCTCCTGGCGCGGCGCCGCAGCGAGCTGGAGGCGGTGGCGGAGCTGCTGCGCAGCGGGGATGGCGACGAAGAGGCCTTCGACCTCAGCGTCGGCGCGGCCATCGACGTGGAAGAGGGGCTGCTCGCGCGTCAGGAGCAGGAGCTCGCCGCGCGCGTCGAGGAGCTGCTGGGGAAGTACAGCCGCGCTCGGGTGGGCACGCTGGCCGAGGCGGCGGAGAAGCTGGCGGAGGTCGAGGCGCAGTCGCGCGGGAAGAAGGCGGCCCTCGACGCGCTGCTCAAGAAGGCGCACAAGGGGAAGCTCTCGCCCAAGCGGGAGGCCGAGACGGCCCAGGCGCTCCTCGACGAGCAGACGGCGGTGGAGGAGGGGCGCCGCCGGCTCGAGCTGCGCAAGGGGGCGGCCTTCGAGCGCGTCCGCGGGCGCCTGGCCGAGGTGGGCCTCGACGGCCTCACCACCTTCGACCACGCCTGGGCGCGACTGGCCGAGGCGCTGGAGAGCGTCCGCGCCGCCGAGACGGCGCGCGCCGCGCTGGGCGAGCGGGTCGCTCAGATCCGCGACCTGGCGGCGCGGCTCCAGGGCGAGCCGCTGCCGAACGCCGCCGCCGCCCGCGCCCTGTGCGCCTCGGCGCAAGACGACGTCCGGGCGCTGGCCGAGCGGGCGCAGGCGGTCGAGGAGGCCCGCGCCGCCTACCTGGAGGAGGCGAACCGCGGGCTGCGCAAGCGCGCCGGCCACTTCGACGCGGCCCGCCTGGCGATCGACGAGGTGGCGCGGGAGCTGGACACGGTCGCGCGGTTGCGTGCGGCGGCGGAGGCCTACACGCGGGGCTTCGGCGGCTTCCGGCGCGAGCTCGGCGCGCTCGACAAGGCGCGGGCGTGGGTCGCTCGGGAGCGGAAGAAGGCCGCCCAGCTCGGCCAGGAGCTGGCAGCGGCCGCCGAGAGCGCGCGCCGTGCGGCGGACAAGCTGGGGGGCGCTGCCCCGCCCGAGTAGGGGCGGCAGGTGCGCGGGCGTCCGCCGCCGCGGGGGATCCTCTCCGGTGTGCAGGGTGGTCTTCCTCGCTGCGCGACGTGCGGTTGCGCCCCAGCGCAGGATTCGACCCGCACCGACCGGCGCGGGCGCACGGCGCGCGACGTCCGGAAAACTCCGGAGCGACGCGCCATCCCTGCGCGCGGTGGCCCGCGCTCGCTGACCCTGCGCGCCTCGTCGAGCTGTGGCGCCGCGCTTGCTAAGCCTCCTCCCGAGGAGGGGTCATGCAGCAGCAGTGCCAGGTGTGCGGGGGACGCGACCTCAGGCCGTTCTACTCCGTGGAGCGGCAGCCGGTGCTGTGCACCGTCCTGTGGCCCACCGCGGCGGCGGCTCGCGCGGCGCCCTGCGGGCGGATCGAGCTGGTCGCCTGCGACGGGTGCGGGTTCGTGCGCAATCACGCCTTCGACCCGGCGCTGATCGCCTACGAGGCGGGCTACGACAACGCGCTGCACCACTCGGCGGTGTTCCGCGAGTACGCCGCGGGGCTGGCCGAGCGCCTGGTGCGGCGGTACGGGGTGCGTCGCCGGCGCGTCGTCGAGATCGGGGCAGGCAGCGGCGCCTTCCTGTCGCTGCTCTGCCAGGCCGGTGAGAACGAGGGCCTGGGCTTCGACCCCAGCTTCGTCCCCCCCGAGGACGGGCTGCCCGCCGGCGCGGAGGTGCGCGCCGAGCCGTTCGCCCCCGAGGCGGTGCAGGACGCGGACCTCCTCACCTGTCAGCACGTGCTGGAGCACATTTCCGAGCCGCGGCCGTTCGTGGCAGAGATCGCGCGCCACGCCGCGGCGCGACGCCGCGACACGCCGCTGGTGGTGTACTTCGAGGTGCCCTGCGGCGAGTGGATCTTCAGCCGCCCGGCCGGCGCCTGGGACGTCACCTACGAGCACTGCTCGTACTTCACGGCTCGCTCGCTGCGCCGCCTGTTCGAGGAGGCCGGCTTCTGGGTGACCGCGGTGGCGCCCTCCTTTCACGGGCAGTACCTCGGGCTGGAGGCGGTGTGGGAGCCTCGCCGCGCCATGGGGCCGGACGTGGCGGAGCGCGGCGCTGCGCCGGCCTTCGTGCGCGACTTCCAGCACAGCGTCGACCGCGACGTCGCGCGCTGGCGGGCGCGCCTGGAGATGGCCGCCGACGCGGGCGGCGTCGCCCTGTGGGGGGCGGGGGCCAAGGCGGTGATCTTCCTGGGTCGACTCGACCCGGGGCGGCGCTGGCTCGACTGCGCCGTGGACCTCAACCCGCGCAAGCAGGGCACCTTCGTGTCGGGCACCGGGCACCCCGTGGTCGCGCCCGAGGCGCTGCGGGTCGGCGAGACCCGGGTCAGCAGCGTGGTGGTCATGAACGGCTGCTACCGCGACGAGGTCGCCGCCTCCTGCGCAGCCCTCGGCCTGCCGCGTCCGCTGGCGGCGGTGTGCTAGGGCTCCGCGAACGCCATTCGCCGCCCGCCGGGCGGGTCGAGCCCGCCGAGGCGGCGGCGGCGCGCCGCGCTGGCCTCCGCTCGTGGCGAGGGGCGCTGCTCGAGCGCCTGGCGCTGGAGGCGCTGCGCCGGCTGGGCCGCCCGCAGGAGGGCGCCGCCCTGGCTCGCTCCTGTCTCGTCCTGGCGCCGCACCCCGACGACGAGACCCTCGGCTGCGGCGCGACGATCTTGCGCAAGCGCGAGCTGGACGCGCCGGTGTGGGTGGTGCTCGCCACCGACGGCCGCCACTCCCACCGCCGGCCTGGCCTCAGCGCCGCCGCGCTCGGGCGCTGGCGCGAGCGGGAGGGGGTCGAGGCCTGCCGGCGCCTGGGGGTACCGCCCGAGCGGGTGATCCGCCTCGGCTACGAGGAGGGGCGCCTCGACGCGCAGCGCAGCAGCCTGACCGCTCGGCTCGGCGCGCTGGTCCGTGAGCTCCGTCCCGAGGAGGTCCGGGTTACCTCCGGCCTCGACCGCCACCCCGACCACCGGGCCCTCCACCGGGCGGCGGTCGACCTCGCCAGCCGGGGGAGCTTCGAGGGGACGCTGCTGGAGTACCCGGTGTGGTTCTGGCGCCGCCGGTGGTACTGGACCTGGGCGGCGCGGGCGGCGGCGGCGGCCGCGGACCGCCCCTGGCGCGTCGGTCCCCTCGAGCGCCTGTGCGCGCCGTGGCTGGTGGCGACCGAGGGCTACCTGGCGCGCAAGCGCCACGCGCTGCTGGCTCACGCCACTCAGATGCGGCGACCACCGGACGATCCCGGCTGGAGCACGCTGGAGGACGTGGGCGGGGGACGCTTCCTGCAGGCCTTCTTCCGCGACCACGAGGTGTTCTTCGAGCTGCGGCGCCCCCGCTAGGCGGGCGTCGAGGAGGACCGAATGGACGGACCGCTGCGCGTGCTGCACATGCTGCCCAACACCGCCCTGGGCGGAGGGCAGGTCCTCTTGCTCCGCAACCTGCGAGCTCTCGACCCCGCGCAGGTGCGCTCGCACGTGTGCGCGGTGTGGCGCGACGGGCCCACCGCCATGACGCCGCAGTACTTGGCCGCCGGGGTGCCGGTCCTCAACCTCGAGCTGCGGCGGAGCCTGCTGCCGGTCGCCTTGTGGCGGCTGGTGCGCTACGTGACGCGCCACCGCGTCGACGTGATCCACACCAACAACACCCGCTGGGACCGCTCCTTCGGCGTGGCGGCGGCCGCCCTGTGCGGCGTGCCGGTGGTGAACACCTTCCACAGCATGCGCTTCCCTCGCCGGGCGGCCCCCCTGGAGGCGCTCGACGCCTGGCTGTGCCGAGGGCGCATCCGCAAGGCGATCGCCGTG
>JAWLGW010000194.1:0-8683 GCA_041690735.1 Planctomycetota bacterium | reverse complement strand
TGGCCCTGTACTTCGTCCTCGCCGCCCCCGCAGGCCGGCGCGCCTCCTTCGAGCTGGCGGATCGCCTGGGGCGGGGCGGGTCGCTCCTGCGGCGGCTGGTGTTCACCTACCGCCACTTCTACGGCTTCGGCCGGCTCATGGTCGACAAGCTGGCGATCCTCCACGGCGGCGCCGCGCTGTACCGGTTCGACTCCCCCGGGCGCGAGGTGCTGCAGCAGGCGCTGGGGCAGGGGAAGGGGGCGATCCTCCTCACGGCGCACGTGGGCAACTGGGAGGTCATGGCGCAGGTCCTGCGCGGCCTCGGCACCCGCGTGACCCTGGTCATGTACGACAACACCCCCGCCGAGCTGCGCCGCACCCTCGACGCCATGGCCGAGGGGCGGGCCTTCCGGGTCCTGTACACCGACGGCTCGCCCCAGGCGGCGGCGCGGATCCTGGCGGCCCTGCAGGAGGGCGACGCGGTCGGCCTCATGGGCGATCGCCTCCAGGCGGGGCGCGGCGCCGCCGTCCCCTTCCTGGGCGGGGAGGTGGAGCTGCCGATCGGCCCCTATCTCCTGGCCGCCGCCTCGGGCGCCCCCCTGGTCCACGTGTTCGCCCTGCGCACCGGCCGCCGCCGCTACGCCTTCTCGGCCTACGCCCCCGGGCCCCTGCGCTACGCCAACCGCCGCGACAAGGCGGCCGACCACCGCCGGTGGGCGGCGGCCTTCGCCGAGCGCCTGGAGCAGGTCGTGCGGGAGCACCCCTTCCAGTGGGGGAACTTGTACAGCGTGTGGAGGGGCGACGCGCGCCAGGGTTGAACCGCGCCGCCGCTGGGCGCGTACGGGGGTGTGATCGAATCGGCCGCAGCGTGTCCAAGTCTGGCGAGGTGGGCGGCGACGCAGGCCGCGCGCTTCGTTTACCGTGCGCTCCACCCTCCCGCTCCCCCGAGGCGTGACGCTCTCCGAGGTCTCCGATGCTCTCCCCCCGCGCCCTCGCCCTCGTCGCCGCGCTCGCGCTGGCCTGGGGCTCGCCCGCCGCCGCCTACGTCTCGATCACCCGCTCCCAGGCCCCGCCCCAGGCGGTCGAGCGCCCCGCGGTGGAGGCGCTGGACGAGGGCGGGGGGACGGCGCGGCCCGAGCCGCGGATCCCCCTCACGGCCGACGAGCCCCTGTCGCTGGCGGCGAATCGGGTCTTCGTCACGATCCGCGACCAGGTCGCCGTGGTCCGGGTAGAGCAGGTGTTCCAGAGCAACGTGGGGCGGATCCTGCAGGCGCGCTACACCTTTCCCCTGGGTCAGCGCGCTCACGTGAGCGGCTACGCGATCTGGGAGAAGGGCGACAAGCTGGTGGGCGAGCTCATGGAGGTCAGCCGCGCCGAGGCGCTGTATCGCGCGGTGACGTCGCAGGAGCTCACGCCGCGCCACACCGAGTCGGGCGTCGCGCAGGAGGTGCGCCGGGTGGCCATGGCCCGCGACCCAGGGATCCTGCGGCAGCTGGCGCCCGGTGACTTCGAGACGCACATCTACCCCATCCTGCCCTACGCCCTGAAGCAGCTCGAGCTGCTGTACGCCGAGGCCGTGCCGGGCGACGACGGCTGGTGCCGGTGGAGCTTCCCCCTCGGCCCCACCGCCGCCTTCGCCAACCCCGTCGGCGAGCTGCGGTTCGAGGTGGTGCTCGCCGACACGGCGGGGCTGGGCGAGGTGCAGTGCGCCTGGCCCGGCGCCACGATCGAGCACGACGGCGAGTCGGTGCGGGTCACGGTCGTGCAGCGGGCGGCGCGCCCCCCGGGGCCGTTCGAGCTGCGCTGGCGGCCGCGTCTCGAGCTGCTGACCGCCGCGACCCTGGCGCACCGGACGGGGCCGGACGAGCCCGGCTACGCCCTGGTGCGGGTGCCGCTGCCGGCGGTCGCTGCGCAGGAGCGGGACCTCGACGTGGTCTTGGCGGTCGACGGCAGCGGGAGCTTCGCCCATGCGCCCGACAAGGAGCGCCGGCAGCGGCTGGCGCTGCGAGCGCTCGTCGCCGGGCTGCGCTCCACCGACCGGCTGGGGTGGCTGCGCTTCGGCGAGGCGGTGGCTGGCGAGCGGCCCCTCCGAGCGGCGGACCCGGCCGTGGTGGCGGAGTGCGAGCAGCGGCTGCCCCTTCCCGGCCCCGGCGGGCGGACCCGTCTGGCGACGGCGCTCGAGGGGGCGGGGCGCCTGCTGGGCGAGCCCACCCCCGGCAGGGTCCAGGTCGTGGTGCTGGCGACCGACGGGGTCACCCTCGAGCGACCCGAGGAGGTGCTGGCCGCCGCGCCCCGCGGAGCGAGGCTGGTCGTGATCGCCACGGGCCACGACGACGACATGACGCTGCTCAGCGGGCTCGCCGACCGACACGGTGGCACGGTGTGGGTGCCCGGGGAAGGGGAGCGGAGCGTCCGGTGGGCGGCCCGCTCGCCGGACCTCCTCCGCCGCGCCTACGGCGAGGCGCTGGCGGCGACCGAGGGGTCGGGGCTCAGCCGCGTCACCGGGCTTCAGGCGCTGGTCGCGCGCCTCCGGCGACCCGTCGTGAGCGGGGCGCGGCTCGTCGACCCCAGCGGGGCGCTGCAGGAGGCGTACCCGGTCGTCCCCGCCCGCTCCTGGCCGACGGGCGGTACGGCGGCCTTCCTGCTGCGCTACACCCGCGGCGGCCTGTTGCCGGTCACCTTCGCGGCCGTCGTCGACGGGCGACCCGTCGAGCAGGCGCTGGAGCTGTCCCTGCCCCAGCGGAGGGAGGAGCGCCACCGCTTCGTCGCCGCCTTCTGGGCGCGGGCCCGGGTGGAGGCCCTGCTGCGCGAGCACCCCCGAGGCCGCGGTGATCCGCACCGGCCCGAGATCGTGGAGCTGTCGCTGGCCCATCGCTTCATGACCCCCTACACCGCCTTCCTGTCCCTGCCCGACGCCGAGCGGCGACGCATGCTGCTGGGCGAGGCGCCCCCTGACGACGGGGCCGACCTGTACAGCTTCGAGTTCGCCGGCGGCGCCCCCGAGGCCGAGGTGTGGCTCCTGTTCGCGGTGGGGCTGGCCACGGTGCTGGTCGTGGTCCGGCGTCGCGCCGGGCCCGGATCCATCGGGGGCGTCGAGGGGGCGACGGCATGAGCGACTCGCCGGACGCGGCGGCCGAGGGGGCGGAGGTCGAGCGTGACCTCGATCCCAGCGGCAACCGGCGGGCGGTGTGGCTGGTGTTCGGGATCGTGGTCCCGATCGTGGCGTTCGCCCTCGACTCCAGCATGCAGGTGGACCCGGTGATCTGGGGACAGGGCGGGCTCCCGCGGAGCGGGGCGGCCTCGACGCTGCGCCAGGTGACCGTGTACGCGCTCTTGGCCCTGTCCCTGATCGGCTGCGGCCTGGCGCTGTTCGCGCCCCGGACCCGCGGCTGGACCGCGGCCGCCCTGCCACTGGTGGCGGTCGGCGCGCTGCTGGCGGGGATCCACGCCCTCGCCTTCCTGCCCCTCCTGCCGGTCAGTCTGATCGGGATCATCGCCTACGGCCTCGGTCTGCTGGGCCTCTCCCCCTTCTTCGCCCTGTTCGTGTACTGCGATGCCCTGCGGGTGCTGGTCCGACGGCAGGCCCGCCTGGCGGGAGGCCGTGCCCGGTGGGTGGTGCTCCCCCTCGCCGCGGCCTGCTTGCCGCTGACGGCGCCCCTCCTGGCCTTCGAGCTGCAGCAGCGCGCCCTGAGCGAGATCCGGGCGGGAGGAGCGGTCGCCGTCAGCCGAGGCATGCGCGAGCTCGGCTCCCTGGCCTCGGTCAGTCGGGGCGAGCTGCTTGAGGTGTACTTCGAGCTGGAGGGCGAGGAGCAGGTCCGCCTCCGCAATCTGTACGTGGAGGAGTTCGGTCGTGACCCGCACGACGACGTCGGCGGCTGGTTCGCCGTCCGCTGAGCGGGGCGCCGCGGCGCTGCTCCTCAGCGCGACGCTGCTCGCCGCCGCGCCCGCGGCCGCGGCCCTGGTCGAGCTGTGGCTGGCGCTGGGCCGCTGGCTGTACCCGGCCGCCTTGGCGGCGGCCACGGCGCTCGCGATCCACCGCTTGCGTCGCGCTCCAGCCGCTGCCCAAGGCGGGCTGATCGTTCCCGCCGAGGCGGTGTACGGCGCCGGGCTGCTCCTGCTCGCCTTCGGCTCCCGCTCCGGCAGCTGGCACCTCGCCTGGGCCGGCTTTCCGCTGCTCGCTCTGGGCGGCGCGGGGTTGGTGGGCGGCGAGGGCGCGGCGCGGCGGCTGCTCCCGGCCGCGCTCCTGCTGCTGGTCGCGCTGCCCCATCCCAATCCGCCCACCTACGAGGCGATCACGGCCGGCAAGTCCGCCATGGGCCAGGCGGCGGCTCGGATCCTGGCGCTCACCGGCGTCCCGGCCCAGCTCGACGGCTGGAGCCTGCGGATCGGGCCGCGGGAGGTGCGGCTCGTGGACGCCTGCAGCGGGCTGCGCACTCAGGTCGGCTTGCTGGCCCTGGCCGGCCTGCTGATCGCCTGGCAGGTCCGGAGCCGGGCGGGCCAGCTCGCGACCCTGCTCGCCTGCACCCCCGCCGCCTTCCTCGCCTCCAGCGTGCGGACGGCCCTGGTGGCCCGGTTCCGGGGCGATCCCCGCGTGCCGGAGGGATGGGCGGACGCGATTCACGACGTCAGCGGGCTCCTGGTGATCGTGCCCGCCGTGCTGCTGGTGTACGCGGCTGGGCGCACGGGGGACCTGCTGCGGGAGGAGGCGCTGCGGGCCGGCGCCCAGCGGCCTTCAGCTTCGGCGGCCGTGCCGCCTCCCGCGGGGGGACCCCCGCGACTCCGGGCGCTGTTCGTGGCCAGCGCGGTCGCCGCCGCGGCCGCCGCGGCGGCCGGGGCTCCAACCCCCCCCCGCGCCCGCCAGCCCCCGGGGCTCCCCGCTTCCCTCGATGGCCTCGCCGGCAGGTCGGCCGCGGACGAGGCGGCGCTGCAGGGGACCCTGGGCGTGGCGCGGGTCGAGGTGCGCGAATATGGCCCGGCGCCTGACGGCGGGACGGCGCTCCTGGCGCACCACCACGCCCTGGACGTCCCGGCGACGGTGTTCGATCACGCCCCCGAGACCTGTCACCTGGTGGCCGGTTGGACGCCGGTCCGCACCGAGCGGCTGAACCTCGGCCGGCACGACGTGCTGCGGCTGGAGCTTGCGCGCGGGGACGGCCGCCGCCTGGCCCACGTCGTCTACCTGGCGCCGGAACGCCCCGGTGAGGCTTCGCTCCTGGGCGCCTGGCTGCACGCCACCTGGGACGGCGCGCTGGGGCGATCGACCGCGGGCTCGCTGCTGGTGCTGTCGAGCGTTGATCTGCCGCAGGTCACCGAGCCCCTGCGACGCCGGGAGGTCCGGCGCATGACGCTGCTGCTGGAGCACGTGGCCGGGGGCTCCGTCACGGGCGGGTCACGGTCGGCCGCCGCACGGGCTTCTTTCTGATTTTCCCTGGCGGGAAAGGCGCGGGCCCGGAGTAGGATGGCGTCTCGTTCGCCCCCCAGGCAGTGAACGTTCGCTGCGGGTCTTTCTTGGGGCGACGGGCGCTGAGCAAAGCAGCTCGAGGCGTGCTCTCGCGACAAATGGCTATCTCCTCTGCTCGAGCAGGACTTTTCACTTGAAGAACATCTACGTCGGCAATCTTCCCTTCTCCACCAGCGAGGCCGAGCTCCAGCAGCTCTTCGAGAACCACGGTTCGGTGTCGCGGGTCAACATGGTCATGGATCGGGACACGGGCCGCCCCCGCGGCTTCGCGTTCGTCGAGATGACCAACGACGGCGAGGGCGACAACGCCATCGAGGCCCTCAACGGGACTCAGCTGGGCGGGCGTTCGCTCACCGTCAACGAGGCGCGTCCGCGCGCTCCGCGCGGCGGCGGCGGCGGCGGCGGTGGCCGTGGCGGCGGTCGCGATCGCTGGTAAGCGAGGCGGGATCGCGCTCGGCCGTCTAGGCTGAGCGAACCGACACGCCGCAGAGGTTCGCCTCTGCGGCGTCGTCATGTACGGGCTCAGCCTGCCCGGGCGGCGGGGGCCCGCCCCGCGTTCCGCAGGGCCCCACTCGACCAGAGGACGCCGGGCGCGAGCCCGGCGGGGCTCGATCACGTCCTCGGCCCGCCTCGAGCGCCACACCACCACCTCGAGCAGCCGACGCACCCGGGCCGCGTCGCTGCCTCGGCCCGAGCCCGTGAGGACGCTGGTGAGGGCGAGCGCCGCGCGGGCGGCGTCGAGGGCCAGGTAGCGGGTGGAGTCAGTCACCTGATCGAAGCCGCGGCGCAGCCAGATCGCGGCGCGCACGCCCTCGATCCCCAGCTCCGCCTCGACCACCTCCTCGATCGCCCCGGCGTTGTTGACGAGGAGCGTCACCGGTCCGAGAGCCTCGGCGGTCTGCAGGAGGCGCCGGCGATCCTCCGCCGCCGTGACGTCGGTCGGCACCGCGGTGGCCTCGGCGCCCTCCTGCCGCAGCTCGGCGGCCAGCGCCTCGAGCTCCTCGCGGCTGCGGGCCGCGAGGACGAGGTGGGCACCCGACCGCGCCAGGTCCCGCGCCATGCGGGCGCCGAGGCCCCGCGAGGCGCCGGTGAGGACGATCACGTCTCCGCTCTCGAGCATGGTGGCCTCCGCTGGAGGGGAAGCCTACCCGCTCTGCGTTAGCGTCGCCGCTACGTCGCCACCTGCTCGAACAGGTCGTCGCCGCGGAGGGCGGCGCAGGTGTTGAAGGCGTTGATGAACACCCCGCAGATCCCGGGCATCTGGATCGAGTGGCCGGTGAACCACAGGTTCTTGAGGCGGGTGCGCGGCTGGGGGCGGTCTCGCCCCTGCTGCGCCACGTCGTGGCTGATCCCGAACACCGCGCCGCGCTCGTTGAGGGTGTACCAGGCGTCGGTCAGCGGGGTCGCGGCGTACTGATCCACGATCAACTCGGGCAGCTCGGGGGCCACCTTGGCGATCATGCCCACCAGCCGCCGGGCGATGCTCGCCTTGAGGGCCTCGTATTCGGGTCCCCGCTTGAGGGCGCGGGTCCCGCGCCAGCGGGCGAAGGGGGCGTCGTCCATGTAGGTCATGGCCTCCAGGCGCGGCCCTCCCCGCGGCGCCCCCTCGTGGGCCGTGGGGTTGGTGACCAGCGCCCAGGAGAGGGGCGGGTCCCCCGCCTCCTCGGCGGGGTCGTGCAGGAGGAGGCAAGTCGGGCCGATCGAGGTGAGGGGCGCCTTCAGGCGCAGGAACACCTGCACCGCCCCGCGCGAGTCGCGCAGGTCGAGGACCCGCTCCTTGAACACCGGCTTGAGGTCCGCGTCGCTGAGCCGCCGCAGCACCACCTTGGGGTGGCAGGCCGCTACGAACAGCTCGGCCGCGACCTCGTCGCCTCGGCCGGTGGTGACCGCCTGCACCTGCTTGTTGGCGCAGCGGAAGCCGGTCACCTCGCTGCGGAACCGGTAGGTGACGCCCAGCTCCTTGCCCCGCTCGACCAGGGCCGCCACCAGGGCGCCGCCCCCGCCGGCGATCCGCGAGGTGGTGTCGAAGTTGGAGCGGAAGGCGAGGACGTGCTTGGTCCAGGGGACCTCGTGGGCGAACAGGCCCAGGTTGAACGACTGGGCCTCGAGCACCTCGCGCAGCCAGGGGTCGCGGACCCGCGGCGCCAGGTAGGCGGCCAGCGACTCGCGCGAGAAGGGCAGGTCGAGGGGGTGCTGATAGTCCCTGCCGCGGCGCAGGTCGAACCAGGCGAACTCGCGGCACACCGCCTCCACGTCGGCGGCGTACTGGGCGATCGCCCCGGCCTCGTGCGGCCACGTCGTCTGGGCCTTGGACACGAAGTCGGCGAACGTCGCCGGGTAGGCGAACCGCCGCCCCGGCTCGTCCCCGCTCACCACCTCGATCGCCGCGTCCTTGGGGAAGGGGACCATCTCCAGCCGCGGCCACACCTCGAGGTGCTCGAGGAACTGCCGCATGGGCCGGCCCGGCGCGGTGGAGCCGACGTAGTGGAAGCCCACGTCGAACACCGTCTTGTGGCGGGTGAACTGCTGCAGGTAGCCGCCCGGGATCGTGTGCTGCTCGAGGACCAGCACCTCGCGGCCGGTCTCGGCGAGCAGGATGGCGTCCACCAGGCCGGAGATCCCGGCCCCGATCACGACGGCGTCGAAGGCGGTTCGCAGCTCGGAGGGCACGATCCTGCGTCGCCGCCCAGCTACGTGCGCGTGCCCGTGCCCGTGCCCGAACTGTAGCGGGCACGGGCACGGGCACGAACGGGGATCGGGGACAGAGGCGCCCTCGTCATCTACTGGCGGAACTTGCGCAGCACCACGCAGGCGTTGGTGCCGCCGAAGCCGAACGAGTTGGAGATGATCACGTCCACCTCGGCGCGCTCGAGCTCCCGGACCACGTTGATCTCGGGGGTGGCGTCGTCGAAGCCGGTGAAGTTGAGCGTGGGCGCGACGAACCCGTCGCGGGCCATGAGCAGCGAATACAGCAGCTCGGACGCCCCCGCCATCCAGCACTCGTGGCCGGTCATGGACTTGAGCGAGGATACCGGCGGGGTGCGCTCGCCGAAGACCGCCGTGATGGCCTGGGCCTCCACGGCATCTCCCGCGGGCGTGGATGTGGCGTGGGCGCAAATGTAGTCGATATCGGACGGAACGATGTCGGCGGCCTTGAGAGCCTTGGCCATGGATGTGCTCAGGCCGTGGGCGCTTGGCCGGGACAGGTGCTCCCCGTCAGAGGAGAAGCCGTAGGCCGAGACT
>JAWLGW010000193.1:6638-8747 GCA_041690735.1 Planctomycetota bacterium | reverse complement strand
CGGACGCGGAGGCCCGCTCCGAGCCCTTGACGGCCACGAGGTGATACCGCCCCTCCCCGTCTGGAGGCGAGGCGGCGGGGTCGAGCTCGAGGAACGCCGCCCCTGCGCCCGTCTCGGCGGTGACGTCGCGGGCCCCGGGCTCGATCACCACCCGCTCGTATCCCTGCGCCAGCCACTCGAGGTACAGCTTGCGGCCGGGGAGGATGGTGACCTCCTGCGCCAGGGCGGCTGCGGCGTCACCCGCCACCCGGCCTCCGAAGGCCAGGACCGCGAGGTCCGCCCGCAGGCGCGTCGCCTGGCCGGGGGCGCTGGAAGGGTAGGTGGCCGCCTCGCCGGCGACGAGCAGGCCCCTGGGCGTCCCTGCGCTGGGGGCGCCGCCCGGCTGGGAGCTCGTCTCGCCGGGGGCGTTGGGGCCCGGGAACAGCGCCGCGTCCGCGGCCCGCTGGATCCGCAGCGCCTCGAGCTCGGCCGGAGAGCGGTTCGCCAGCCGGTCGGGCTGCAGGTCGCCGTTCCGGCAGCAGTTGATCACGCTCACGGCGCCACGGGGTGGGCGGTCGGCGACGTCGACGTAGCGGGAGAAGCTGACGTTGCCCGAGACGTGCCACATCCACCCCTCGCGCGTCCCGTCGCCTTCGGCCCAGATCACCGTGACGACGTGCCCCTCGGGCTTGCTGAGGTGGGTCCGCACCGAGAGGACGTCGCCGGGGCGGGGCAGGTGCTCGTCGCCCGGGCGGCGGCCGGCGAAGATGTCGACCACGCAGCCGCTCCCCTCGTCAGGCCCGTAGCCGCGCGCGGAGGTCTCGTAGCCGAACCGCTCCAGCCCCTTGAGGTAGGCCCGCGAGCTGGCGGAGGCGCAGTAGGCGAAGGGACGGTCGCCGAAGGAGAAGCCGCCGATGTCGTCGTAGGTCGCCGCGCCGTTGCCGGGGACCGAGCTCTTGCCGAGGTGCTCGAGGAACACCTCGACGTTGGCGGGCATGGCCGCGCCCCGGGGCCCGAGGACCTGCTCCACGAAGTACGCGTAGTAGAAGGCGCCCAGCAAGCGGCTCATGACCTGCTCGTCGGTTCCCCACCCGGTTGCGCGCGCCGCCTTCTCCTGGAACACCTTGAGCCACACGGGCATGCCCTCGCGCACGCCCTGCTCGTCGTCCCCCGCGTCGCCGAACGAGGCGGTCTGAGCCTCCCGCGCCGCCGGATCGACGCCGGCTCGGGCGCAGGCCTGCTCGAGCCACCGCTGCAGGTCCGGATCGACGAAGCCGGACATGTCGGCGCGGTACGAGCCGCGGCGCTGGTATGCGCCGGCGAGGAGCTCGTCGAGGGTCCCGCCGCCCTCCTCCTCGGTGGGCGCGGGCTCCGCCTCGGCCTGAGGCTCGACGGGGGGCGGCGCGACGCCCTCGGTGGCGGAGAACACGCGCACCTCGTAGCGCCCGGGAGGGAGCGGCTCGCGGAGCTGGCCGGCGTCGGTCAGCGTGCCGCAGCGCAGCACCGTCTGGCCGCGCCGCACCTCGTAGCGCTGGCTCGCGAGGGGGCTGTCGTCGGCGGCGACCGCTTGCACGTGGAGCAGGTGCGTCTCGCCCCCGTAGCGCAGATGCGCCGCGTGATAGCCGCCGCCCGCGTACACGGCCGAGAGCGGCGGGGAGGCGTCGCTCGGTGCGTCCTCGGCGGTGAAGAACAGCAGCTCGACCCGCGCCTCCTCGAGCCCGAGGTACTCGTGCACCTCGCAGCTGGCGGGCGGCTGCCGGTCGCCGCACGGGACCACCTGCGGCGACAGGGCGGCGAGCGCCTGGCGCGCCGCCGCCGGGTCACCGTCGAGCGCTCGAGACAGCCGCTGCTCGTACACGTCGAAGAAGGCGCGCCAGTCCTCGGTCGTCGCCAGGTCCGCGGCGTTCGAGATCCAGCCGACCTCGCCCCGGTAGCCCTGCCGGAAGGCGGTGAGCGCCCTGCGCGTCTTCCCGTACGGCAGCCCGTCGACCTCGCCGGGGTCGCAGCTCCAGCCCTTGGCGCCGGCGATCCACTTGAGCGCCTGCTGCCAGTCGTCGGCGCGCGCGGCATCCAGGAGGGCGGCAACTCCGCACCAGCTGCTGCCGACGCTCTTGAGCCGGTGGGCGTGGT
>JAWLGW010000193.1:0-6628 GCA_041690735.1 Planctomycetota bacterium | reverse complement strand
TGCCAGTCCTTGGCCGTCGCGTGCTGCTTGCAGTGGGCGGCCCAGGCGTCGCGCCCGTTCAGGAAGGCGACCACGTTGTCGCCGCGCGTCCGGGCGAGCTCGTCGCCGGCGGCTCGGCTGTGGACCGCCACCAGCAGCTGCCCGGCGTCGCCCGAGGCGGCGTGCTTCAGCGCCAGCGCCAGCGCGGCGAGCACCGGGCCGTCGTCGCCCGGCACCCCCGCCTGCAGCGCGACCCCTTCGGCCGCGGCCTGGAAGGCGCTGGCCTCCTCCACCTCCAGGACCGTGACGGTCTTGTCGGGTCGCTGGCTCTCGGGCGGGGCCGGGGTCGGCGCGACCGTGACGGCGGTGTACTTCCCCTTGCGGTAGACGTCGCACTTCTTCCAGTTGCAGGGGCCGCCCGTGTGGCAGGCGAGCTTGGGGCGGTCCGCGGCGGCGAACACCAGCAGGTCGACGCGGCCGTCGCTGGTGAGGGCGTGCTCGCGGATCCGCAGCTTGGCGAGGGGCCAGCTGCCGCCGCAGCCGACCGCCGCGCAGGCGTCCTGCTCCCAGGCGCGGGCGAGCGCGGCAGGCTCGGGCTCGGGCGCGGGCTCGGGAGGCGGGGGGGCGGCCGGCTCCTCGGCGGCTGGCGGAGGCGCGCTCTCGAACAGGGCGGCCCAGGTCTTGGGGCCCACGACCGCGTCCACGGTGAGGCCCGCCTGGCGCTGAAAGGCGCGCACCCCGGCGGCCGTGCCGGGGCCGAAGATCCCGTCCGTCGCCAGCTGCGGCTCGGCGCCCAGGGCGTTGAGGCGCTCCTGAAGCTCCCGCACGCGGTCGCCGCGGGAGCCCTGCCGCACCGTCTCGCGCGGCGGCTGCGGCGGCGGCTCGGCGGGCGGCGGCGGGGTCGGCGCCGGCGTTGCCGCGGGCGCTGGCGCCCGCTCCGGCGCGGGGGCGGGGGCCGCCGCGGCGGCCGCGTCTCCCGCGGCGAGGCCCACCTGGGCGCGGAGCTGCGCGAGGTGGGAGGCGGAGGTGCCGAGGGCCCGCACCAGCAGGCGGTCGTAGCGGCGCGCGACGTCGCGCCAGGTGTCCTCGCTCCAGGCGTCGTCCGGCAGCGCGCCGCCGCCGGGATCGGCGGCGGCGAGGAGCGCTCGCACCCGCGGCGGGTCTTGCGGGTCGTGGCGCCCCTGGCACCGCGCCGCGAAGGCGTCGGCGTGGCCGAGCAGGCAGGCCAGGACCACCTCCGCCCGGGCCTGCGTGAGGCCGCCGTCCGCGTCGGCCGGGCTGTGGCCGGCGACGAGCAGCTGCTGGTCGGGCGCTGCCCCCTGCTGGAGGGCGAGGGCCAGCCGCCCCGCCACGTCCTCGCCGAGCAGCAGCACCGCGCTGCCGGCGGCGAAGGCGACCGCCTCGGTCAGCTCGACCACCGTGACCGGCCGGGCGCCCCGCAGGCGGAGGGTGGTGGTGCGGTCCTGGGCGAGGTCGACCAGCTGCTGGCTCTTGGTCTCCCAGGAGAAGACGTCGACGATCGGCTTTGAACCGGCGGCGGACGTGTCTGCGCTCATGGGAGCCTCCTCGGCGCCACGAGCAGTCTAGTTCTGGAGGGTCACGAGCGCACCCTGGTCCAGGCGCCGCGTCCCGGCAGCGTGCGGCGTCCGCTCGTGCCTCTGCCTTGAGTCGCGGCGGCCTTCGGTTAGCCTGGCCGCTTCGCCGGCGCCGTGAGGCCGCCCGCGGGGGAGTGTACGCGCCGATGCTGGGGCTCAAGGCAGGACAACCGATCTACACCATCAAGGGGCTCGCGCGCCGGTTCGGCGACCGCACGATCCTCAAGGACGTGACCTTCAGCCTGTACCCCGGCGACCGGGTGGGCGTGGTCGGCGTCAACGGGGCGGGCAAGTCGACCGTCATGAAGATCCTGTCCGGCGAGGACAAGGAGTTCGACGGGATCTGCGCCCCGGCCAAGGGCCTCTCCGTGGGCTACGTCCCCCAGGAGCCCGAGCTCGACCCCGACAAGACGGTGCGCGAGAACGTCGAGGAGGGGGTGGCGCACATCCGGGCGGTCATGAAGCGCTACGACGAGATCCTCGAGCTGTGGAACGACCCCACGGTCTACGAGGACGAGGCGCGCCAGGCGAAGCTGCTCGAGGAGCAGGGCGAGGTCCAGGAGAAGCTCGAGTTCTACGGCGCCGACAGCCCCGAGAAGTTCGAGAACTTCATCCAGATGGCCATGGACGCCCTGCGCCTGCCGCCGCCGGACCGCCTCACCAAGGTGCTGTCGGGCGGCGAGAAGCGGCGCGTCTCCCTGTGCCAGACCCTGCTGCGCCACCCCGACCTGCTGATCCTCGACGAGCCCACCAACCACCTGGACGCCGAGACGGTCCTGTGGCTGGAGAACTTCCTGGCCGGCTACAACGGCAGCTACGTCCTGGTCACGCACGACCGCTACTTCCTCGACCGCGTCGCCAACCGCATGCTCGAGGTCGACCACGGGATCGTGCGCTCCTACAAGGGGAACTACTCCGAGTACCTGGACCAGAAGCAGCGGCAGAAGGAGATCCAGGACCGCTCGGACGCCAACCTGCTCAAGGCGCTGGGGCGCGAGCTGGAGTGGATCCGCTCCACCCCCGCCGCCCGGCGCAAGAAGAGCAAGGCGCGCATCACCGCCTTCAGCAAGCTGGTGGAGGAGGCGGAGCAGATCGACCGCCCCCTCGAGCTCGAGCTGCGGCTGCCGTTCGGGCCGCGCCTCGGCACCAAGGTGCTCGACATTCGCCACGTGTCGAAGCGCTACGGCGACAACGTGCTCCTCGACGACTTCAGCTTCGAGATGCCCCCGGGCGGCATCGTCGGCATCACCGGCGCCAACGGCCTCGGCAAGACGACCCTGATCAAGATGATCGTGGGCAAGGAGACGCCCGACTCCGGCGAGATCGAGCTGGGGCAGAACACCAACATCTGCTACGTCGACCAGACCCGCGACACGCTGAACCCCGACCACACGGTGTACGAGGAGGTCTCCGAGGGCAGCGACTTCATCGCCTACGGCGACAAGCACCTGTCGGTGCGCCACTACCTGGCCCGGTTCCTGTTCTCGGGACCGATCCAGCAGACCCGGATCGGTCAGCTGTCGGGCGGCGAGCGCAACCGGGTGCAGCTGGCCAAGTTCCTGCGGCGCCCCTCGAACTTCATCATCCTCGACGAGCCGACCAACGACCTCGACCTCATGACCCTGCGGGTGCTCGAGGAGGCGCTGGTGGGCTTCCCCGGGTGCGCGATCGTGATCACCCACGACCGCTACTTCCTCGACCGGGTCGCCACCCACGTCATCGCCTTCGAGGGCGACGCCCAGATCTACACCTGCTACGGCTCCTGGGAGACCTACCTGGAGCGCAAGCAGGAGCGGGACGCCGAGAGCGGCAAGAGCGACCCCTCCCAGAAGTTCAAGCACCGCAAGATCACCACCTGACCTGCGCCGTGGAGAACGCGTGGAGAAGCGTGGAGAGGCGCCGGCCCCACGTGTGAACTCTCGGGGGAGAGCGGCCGGTCCGCTCCCCTAACCACCAACGAACGAACACCCTTACACCTGGCGGGGGCGCCGCTAACCCTCGTGAGAGCCGGGGGAGAACAGGAACCGACCATGGCCGTCGCCCGCGTCACCGAGATCGTCGCTTCGTCCACCGAGAGCTTCCATGACGCCGTGCAGCAGGCCGTGGAGCGCGCCGCCCGGACCCTGCGCGGCATGACCGGCCTCAAGGTGCTCGAGCAGAAGGCCAAGATCGTGGACGGGCGGATCATCGAGTACCGGGTCCACCTGTCGATCACCTTCGTGCTGGACGAGTAGCCCCGCTCCGTCACGGCTTCGTCAGGTCTCGCCGCGCCGCCGCGGCGGGCGAAACGTCCCCCCGGGCGCCGCGTTCCCGTGGCGAGAGGGGGGACCCCATGAGCCGCTTTCCCTGGACCTGCTGCATCCTCGTCGCCGCGTTGAGCGCGACCCCGACGAGCGCCCTGGCGCGAGGCAAGGACGACGCCCCCGCCCAGGAGGCGACCGCCGAGGAGCGGGCGGAGATCCGTCGCCTGGCGACGCGCGTCGGGCGGGGACGTCATCCGAGCCTCCGCAGCGAGGCGGCGAATGCGCTGGGGCGCTACGGGCCCAAGGCGGAGGCGGCGGTGCCGGCCCTCACCGCCGCCCTCAAGGATCGTGACGTCAACGTGCGCACCACGGCCGCGATCGCCCTGGGGAAGGTCGGCGCGCGCTCGGCTCCAGCCGTGAAGGCGCTGACCCAGGCGCTGGGACGCGAGCGGGACGTCGAGCTCCAGGCGGCCGCCGCCGAGGCGCTCGGCATGATCGGCGACAAGGCCGCCCCCGCAGCCTCGGCCCTGGTCGCGGCCCTGGGCAGCGAGAGCGGTGACGTGCGGCGCGAGGCCGCGGGAGCCCTGGGCTTCCTGGGCCCCAAGGCGGAGAAGGTCGCGGTGCGGCCCCTGCGAGAGCGGCTGACGGACGCCGAGCCCCGGGTGCAGCTGGCGGCGGCCATGTCCCTGACGCGGCTGGGCGCCGTGAGCGAGGAGCTGACGGGGATCCTGGCCCGGGCGGTGCCCAAGGCGAGCCGGCTGCCCGTCGAGCAGCGGCAGGCGGCGTGCGAGGCGCTGGGCCTCGTGGGTGCGCAGGCGAGGGGCGCCGTGAAGCCCCTGATCGAGGTGCTGCGAGAGGAGGCCGACATCAACTCGGCCCTGCCGTATGTGGAGCAGCGACAGGCGCAGCACGACGCGCTCCGGCGCGCCGCCGCCGGGGCCCTGGGCGCGATCGGCGACCGGGAGGCGATCCCCGCCTTGCAGCGGGCGGCGAGGGTCGAGGCTCTGCGGGAGGCAGCGTCGGCGGCCCTGGCGCAGCTGGGAGCGGAGGAAGAGTAGCGCCGGCGCAGTTACCCTGGGGGGGTGAGCGACTCCCCCTCGCGGCCGCGCGGCCGACTGATTCCTCCCCGCTCGGACGACCCCGTCGACGCGCTCCTCGACGAGCTCCTCGCCGAGCGCCAGCGGCGGGAGGAGAGCGACGGCGAAGCGCCCGGCCCGCGCTGCGCCGCCTGTCGGGTGCCGTTGATCGAGGGGCAGCTCGCCAGCGCCTGCGCCCGCTGCGAGGCGCTGCACCACCTGCCCTGCTACGCCGAGCGCCGCGGCTGCGCCGTGCGGGGGTGCGGCGGGAGCCGGGCCGCGGCGGTGCGGGTGGGCAGCGCGCCGGCCCAGGACCTGCCGCTGCTCCAGTGCGGCCGCTGCGGCGACCGGCTCCCGTGGGAGGCCGTGGTGGCTCGCTGCGCCTGCGGCCGCACCCTGCACACCGACTGCTACGCGCTCCTGGAGCACTGCGGCGAGGCGAGCTGCCGGCGGCCGGTCGCATTGCTGCGCCACGGCGACGCCCTCGCCCTGCACCTGCGACGCCGCGGACGGCTGCTCGGCGTCGCCGCGGGCGTCGGCCTCGGCCTGCTGACGGCGCTGGTCGTGGCCCGCCTGCTCCTGGCGGCCCGGCTGCCGGCGCCGGGCCTGGAGACCTTCCTCCCGGGCCTGCTGCTCCTGGGCGGCAGCTTGCTGCTGCTCGGGCTGGCGGGGCGCGCCACCCTCGGCGCCCACTCGCTGCCGAGCGCGATCGGCAGCGGCGAGGCGAGCGCGGGCGCCGAGAGCGCGCCGGGCGAAGCGCCGGACGGCCGCAGCCTCAACGCTCCGCTTGGGCCTGGGCCACGGCGCGCCGCAGGCGAGTGAAGGGCGCGCCGCGCCACACCTCCGCCAGGGCGATCGCGGCCGCGACCGGCGCGGCCACCGCCAGCCCCAGCGCCAGGCCGTTGCTGACCGTCGCGACCCAGGTCGAGGCGACCAGCAGCGGGAGCGCGGTGGCGACCACGGCCCCGAGCGTCAGCAGGGCCACGGCCGAAGCGCGCGACAGGCGCGGGGCGAGCAACGCCAAGGCGAAGCCCAGCGCGGCCAGCGACCCGCCGAGGCCGAGGAGGGCGCCCTCGGCCACCGCTCGCACGCGCAGGGCGGCGCCGCCGCCGGGGCGCTCGAGGGTGGCGCGCACCCCCACCGCGGGCAGCGCCAAGACCAGGGATCGCAGCCCGACCTGCCCGCCCGCGGCGAGGGTGGCGGCGGCCTTCTGCTGCTTCGCCGCCGGCACCACCGCATAGCTGCCGTCCGGTCGCTCCTCGACGGTGGCGCCCGCCTTGCGAGCCAGGAGCAGCAGCGCCGCGTCGGGGTCGACCCCCTGCAGAGAGAACGTCAGCTCGCCGGTCACGGCCGGATCGACCGTCACCTGCTTGCCGGTGAGCTCGCCCAGGCGGACCAGGGCGGTCTCGACGTCGGTGATCCCCGCCAGCGGGTCACCTCCGCGACCGCCGCCGCCGATCCCCGCCGGCCCGGCCTGGGCCTCGGCCCAGCCGTTCTGCAGGGCCGCTGCCTCGGGCTCGAGGGGGGCCTGACCCAGCTCCATGAGCTCCTCGCCCGCCGCCGCGCCGTCGCCGTCGCCGTCGACGTCGTCGGCGAACGCGTCGTGGCCTGGGGCCTCGGCCCCCTTGTCACGACGCCGTCCGAGCCTCCCCGCGAAGCGCTCCGCCCGCCCCACGACGCCGAGCTGCTCGGTCACCTCCTTCGCCTCCTGGTCCGACCGGGCGGCGCCCTTGGG
>JAWLGW010000192.1:0-8759 GCA_041690735.1 Planctomycetota bacterium | reverse complement strand
GGCGGGCCTCGTCCTCGACGGTCGGCTTGTGCCGGGGGTGCGTCCCCACCCGCCACACCAGGTGGAGCAGGTGACGCAGGCGGGCCGCGTCGGGGCGCTCGCGCCGCTCGAGCGCCTCCACCAGCAGCCCCTGCGCCCGGCGGAGCAGGCGAATGTTCTCCTGCGCGCGAGACTCGGTGGGGTGGGCGGTGAGCACGTAGACCACCGTGGCCCGCGCGTCTCCGGTGAGGTCGCCCTCCTCGCGCCAGCGCGCGCGCAGGCGGTGGGTGCGGTAGGCGTTCTCGCACAGGTTGACCAGCTCGAGGTACAGGGTGTAGGCGCGCGCCAGGGCCGCGCGCCCCTCCAGGTCGAGCTCCCCCAGCAGCCGGTCCGCGGCCGCCAGCGCCCGCGATGCCTGGCGGGGGCTGCCGTCGCGCAGGGCGACCATGTGGCGCCGCACCGCCTCGACCGCCTCGTACAGCGCCTGCCCCTCGGCCTCGGCGATCACCTCGCCCAGCAGGGCCTCGACCGTGCCGACCAGGCGCTTGAGCTCGGGGGCCAGGCGCGGGCTGGGCGGGGCTCGCCGCCGCCGGCTCACGGCGCCTCGCCGCCGCGCGGCGGACCCACCGCCACCCGCTCCAGCCACAGGGTCCCGTCGAGGTCGACGAACAGGTTCACCCGCACCGGGTGGCCTTCGACCAGCAACAGCTCCACGTGCTCGCCCGGAGACAGCTCCTGCCGGCAGAAGTCGGCGAGCACCTCCTCCAGCGGACCCCACAGGGTCTCGGGCAGCTCGCCCAGCTGGGGCGAGACGCCGCGCAGGCGCTGCATGTCGCGGATTCGGGGCACGCGCCTCCCCTCTCGTTCCGGGCCCGCCGCCCGCTCCGTCGCCTGCTCCGTCGCCTGGCCCGCGCCGGCGGCGCGGCTCAGCGCCGTCGGGCGCGCTCCGTGTCCACCTCTCGGCACCAGCGCCGCCAACCTTGAGGCTGCGCGCGCGCCTCCCCGAGTCTACCCGCTGGCGCGGTTCGCTCGGGCCCGCTCCTGGCGCGCCCGCCGGAGGGCGCGCAGGTCCTCCTCGTCGGTCAGGGGCGCGCACTTGATCAAGTACGCCAGGTCGAGCACCTCGCGGCGGGCGCGGGGCTCGAGCCCCCGCCGATCGCGGACGACTTGCCGGCACAGCTCGGCGAACTGCTCCCGGGCCGTGGCCAGCTCCGCCTGGGCGGCGGCGAACGGGAAGGCAGGGTCGCGCAGGGCCGCGCGCACGTGCTCCGCCTCCCGCCGGCGCAGCGCGGCGGAGCGGCCGCGGACCTCGTCGAGCAGCGCGGCGAGCCCCGGGTCCGCCCCCTCGAGGGGGAGCGCGTCGCTCTCGGCGTCCAGCGTTCGTGCGCCGACCGTGGATGGCATGCGTCCCTCCTTCGGACCTCCCACCGTAGCCGCAGCCTCCGACAGGCCCGTCGGGCCGTTGCGGACCGGGGCGCGCCGCGTACGCTGAGCCCTATGACCGCTCCGCCGCTCCCGCTCGTCCTGCCGCTGCTCGCCGCCCTGATGTGGGCAGGGTGCGCGGCGCCGCCCCCGCCGCCGCCGCCGCCGCCGCCGCCGCCGCCGGCCACGGGGCGGCTGACCGTCGCCAACGCCTCGGGGAAGGTGGTCTTCCGCCTGCGGTTCGCCCCTGGCGACCACGCGCACTGGGGTCCCGACCGGCTGGACGAGGCGGAGGTGATCGAGCCCGGGCAGCGACGGAGCTGGGACGTGCCGGCGGGCGCTTATCAGCTGCACGTCGAGTTCGGCGACGGCAGCGCCCTGGGCGCGCAGGAGGTGTATCGCGTCCTCGCCGACGAGGAGACGGTGTGCTCGTTGCTGCCCGACGACGCGACCCGCGACCAGGGGGTGCTGACGCTCGAGAACGCCACCCCGTTCGCGATCGCGCGCGTCTACTTCTCCCTGACCTCGGAGATGAGCTGGGGCGCCGACCGGCTGGGGGCCGGCGAGGTCCTCCCGCCGCGCAGGCGCCGCAGCTGGACGGTGCCCGCCGGCCGCTACAACGTGCGGGTCGAGTTTCAGGACGCCACCGGGCACAGCAGCGGCGCGGCCACCCACGTCGTGGCGGGCAAGGAGGCCAAGTACGTGGTGGACCGGGTGGACTGAGCCTCAAGGGCGCCCCCTCTCCCTGCCGAAGAGTCCCGCAGGGGAGGCCGCATGGACGACGAGCACACCAGCGGGGCCACGCGCCGCAGCGGGGCTCGTCGCCGCTCGCCCCGCGACCGGTGGGTCGTGACCGAGCGCGTGCAGCCGCAGGGCGAGGAGGGGCTGCGCTGGGTGCAGCTGACCTACGGTCGGCGGGCCGGCTGGGCCGCCCCGCCCCCTGCGCGCCCGCGGCGCAGCTCGGAAGAGCAGGCGGCGGAGGCGCCTTGAGCGCCGCCCCCGCTCCGACTACCCTCCGGGAGTGAACCCGGTCACTCACTTCCTGATCTCGTGGGGCGTCGCCAGCGCCGTGCCGCGCACGACGCGCCGCGAGCGAGGCCTCGTCGCCCTGGGCGGGATCGTCCCCGACGTGGATGGCCTGGGGGCGGTGCCCGACGTGATCACCCGCTTCGCCTGGGGCTACGAGCACAGCACCCGCTTCTTCCACGACTACCACCACCTGCTCCACTCCGTCTCCTTCGCCGCGGTGTGGGGGGCCGTGGCGCTCGCCCTCACCGAGCGCACCGCCAGCTGGACACGCCGTGCCGCGGTCGCCGCCCTGGCGCTGCTCACCTTCCACCTGCACATCGGATGCGACGTCGCCGGCTCCAAGGGGCCCGACGGCAGCCAGTGGCCGATCCCCTACCTGTGGCCGTTCAGCGACGCCTGGCAGTGGAAGGTGCCCTGGCAGTGGGAGCTCGACGCCTGGCCCAACGTGGCGATCACGGTCGCCGGTCTGCTGCTGGCGGGCGTCCTCGCCGTCCGGCGCGGGTACTCGCCCTTGGAGCTGCTCAGCCGCACGGTCGACCAGGCGGTGGTGACGACCCTGCGGCAGCGGTTCGCGCCGCACCGGCTGCCAGCCCCAGCGGCCGACCCGGCGTCGACGCCGCCGGGCCCGCTCGCACCCGACCCCGAGCCTGGGGGCTGAGCCGAGCCCTCTCCTCTGAATCGACCCCTGGCCCGGCTCGTCCCCCCCGCCGTCCACTCCGTTTCGCTCCAAGGAGCCCGACCATGCACGCCCTCCTCCGCTCGACCCTGATCTCCGCCGGCCTGCTGTCGGTCGCGCTGCCCGCGGCCGGCTGCCGCGCGCGCGTCCACGTCAAGGGGCCCCGCCCGCCCCGGGCCCACGTCGAGGTGGTGGTCCACCCCCACGGTCACCGCCGGCACGTGTGCGACCGGGGCTGCCGCCACTGGAAGCCGGCCCCCAAGCCGGTGGTGGTGGTCCATCCCCACGGGCACCGCAGTCACCGCTGCGACAAGGGCTGCCGGCACTTCAAGCCCAAGCCGGTGGTGGTGGTCCACCCGCACGGGCACCGCAGTCACCGGTGCGACAGCGGCTGCCGGCACTTCAAGCCCAAGCCGGTGGTGGTGGTCCACCCGCACGGGCACCGCAGTCACCGCTGCGACAAGGGCTGCCGGCACTTCAAGCCCAAGCCGGTGGTGGTGGTCCACCCGCACGGGCACCGCAGCCACCGCTGCGCCAGCGGGTGCCCCAAGTGGAAGGTGAAGGTCAAGGTGCGCGGCCGCGGCCGGCGGTAGCGACCGGCCTCAGTAGAAGGCGACCGGCAGCAGGAAGGCGTGGTGGGCGAACAGGCCCAGCCCGCCGCGCCAGGCGAAGTACTGGGTGAAGAACAGCAAGAACACGTACAGGCCGGCGATCGGCAGCCGCACCCCGAGGCCCACCAGGCGCAGCGCCCAGTGAGCGCGGCCGGGGCGGCTGCCCCGCGCGACGGCCCACCCCGACAGGAGGCGCCCCGGTAGGAGCGCCACCACGAAGCACAGGGCCGGCAGCCACAGGGCGTCCCGGGGCAGCGCCTCGACCTTCCAGGCGTACAGCGGGAGCGCTGGCCCCAGGACCAGGAGCAGCGCCGCGGCGGTGGCCAGGGGCGCCCGCGCGAGGGTGCGGCGGACCTCGCCCAGGGCGAAGGCGTCCCGCACGGCGCCGCTCTGGGCCAGCCGCCCTTGCGCCACCAGCAGCCAGGGGAACACCCCCACCAGCGAGGCGGCGCCGAGCAGGCCCAGCAGCGGCGCGCGGGTGCCGGCCGCCAGCAGCGCCGTCGGGAGCGCCAGCCAGGCCGCGGCGACGACGAAGCCCTTCACCCCCAGGGCGAGCAGATGCCCCAGCCGGAGGGCCGCCAGCTCGCGGCGCCAGCCCGCCGCGGCGTCGCGCAGGTTCGCCCCGGCGGCGACTCGCCGCCCGAGCCACAGGGCGTTGTGCAGCGGGCGGAAGAAGGCGCGCAGCCGTCCGCCGCCCGCGGCCAGCGCCAGCGCGGCGTGGAGCGCGGCGGCGGCGGTCAGCAGCCAGCACGCCTGCCGCAGGGCGCGGGCGGCGCCGCCGGCGGGGTTCAACAGCTCCGCGTCCCGGTGATACGAGTGCAGGACGGCGAGCGGGAGCGTGAGCAGCGCGCAGCCCGCCAGGGCCGAGCCGACGCGCGCCAGGCGGGGGAGGCCGGGCAAGCTCCGCCGCAGGCCGCCGCCCCGGGCCAGGCGCCCTTCGGCCTCGAGGAGCCAGCCGAGGGTCAAGAACTGCAGCACCGGGATCATGGCCAGGATCGACAGGGTCCCCAGCAGGCCCATCAGGCCGAAGCCGAGCTCCACCGCCGCCCCGGCCCACCTCGCGCCCCGCGCCGTCGTCGGCGCCGCGGCGGCCTGTGCGGTGGCGTTCGGGGCGGCCGGGGAGAGGGTGTCGCTGGGGAGGTGCCTCACGGTCGGCCTCTACCGGCGAGGACGCGCAGAGGTTCCACGCCACCGCAACCCTTCGCGCCGCGACGGGTTGGCGCGACCTGCGGCCCGGAGAGGAAACCGACGGCGCCCGCCCGCGGTAGCGGGGGTCATGCGCCCCTGGATCCTGTTGGCCATCCCGCTCGGCCTGACCCTGTCGCTGGTGGACGTCGACCGCCCGCGCGGCCCGGCGCCCCGGCCGGCGCCCGTCGAGCCGCTGGTGGCGGCGATCGACTCGGCCCTGGCCGCCGAGTGGCGCGAGGCGGGCGTCACCCCCGGCGAGCCCGTGGACGACCTGACCTTCGCCCGCCGTCTGTGGCTCGACCTGCTGGGCACGATCCCCTCGCTGCAGGAGGTGCGCGCCCTCGAGGCGAGCCCCCCGGAGGGGCGGCGGCCGCGGCTGGTGGCGCGCGCTCTGCGCGACCCGCGGTTCGACGCGGTGTTCGCCGAGCGGCTGGCCCGGATCGCGGTCGGGACCGACGCCAAGCCGGACGACCTCACCTACCGCCGCCGCCGGCTGGTGGCCTGGCTCACGGCGCAGGTGGCCCGCCGCCGGCCTTGGGACGCGCTGGTTCGCGACCTGATCGCCGCCGAGGGGCTCCCCCTCGACCGCCCCGCCGTCAACTTCGTGGTCTCGCAGGACGTCGACCCCGTCCGCCTGGCCGCCCGCACCACCCGCGCCTTCCTGGGGGTGCGGATCGACTGCGCCCAGTGCCACGACCACCCCTTCGCCCGCTGGAAGCAGGCCGACTTCGAGGGGCTGGCGGCGTTCTTCGCCCGCACCCGCCGCGACCTCGCCGGCGTGCGCGAGCGGGGGGGCGGCGAGCTGGAGCTCGAGGTGCCGGGCGAGGGCCGGACGCGTGAGGTGCTGCCCGCGGTCCCCCTGGCGCCCGAGCTGCTGCCCGACCTGGAGACCGCGCCCTCGCGGCGCGCTGCGCTCGCCGCCTGGGTGACCCACCCCGACCACCCCACCTTCGCCCGCTCGATCGTGAACCGCCTGTGGCAGTGGCTGCTCGGGCGCGGCCTGGTGGAGCCGGTGGACGAGCTCGACAGCACCGCGCCGCGCAGCCGCCGCCTCCTCGACCTGCTGGCGGAGGACCTCGTCGCCCACGGGTTCGACCTGGTGCGCACGGTCGAGGCGATCGTGTCCAGCCGCGCCTACCGCCTCTCCTCCAGGCCGCCGCCGGGGGTGGACGAGTGGGAGGCGATCGACCGGTGGGTCACCTACCCCCTCCAGCCGCTGCGCTCGGACCAGCTCGCCAGCGCCGTGGTGCAGACCACCTCCCTGTGGACGCACGACCAGGGGCGAAACCCGCTGCTGCGCCTGGCGCGGTTCGGCGCGATCAACGACTTCACCCGCCGCCACGGCGACGACCTGGCCGCCGAGGAGGCCGAGCCCGAGACGCTGCTGCAGCGGCTGCACCTGCTCAACGGCAAGACGACGCGCGAGGCGACCAAGGTCGACGACCCCTTCTCGCCGGTGGCGCGCCTGCCCCTCTTGGCGGGGAGCGACGCGGAGGCGATCGAGGCGGCGTTCCTCATGACGCTCACCCGCCGGCCCTCGCCCGCCGAGCGCGAGCACTTCCTGGCGCGCCTCGGCGGCGCGGGCGGCGCGGCGCGGGCGCGGGCCATGGCCGACCTGTGGTGGGCGCTCCTCAACAGCACGGAGTTCGCATGGATCCGCTGAGTCGTCGCGCCTTGCTGCGCGCGGGCGGCGTGTGGGGCGCGTCGGCCCTGCTCGGCGCCCCGCTCGGCCCCCTCCTCCTCTCCAGCCCGGCGCGCGCCCGGGAGGGGACGCGCCCGCGCGACAAGGCGTTGATCGTCCTGTGGCTCGACGGCGGCCCCAGTCAGCTGGAGACCTTCGACCCGCACCCCGGCGGCCCCACCGGCGGCCCCACCCGCGCGATCGCCACCCCCCTGCCGGGCGTCGAGCTCGCGGCGACGCTCCCTCGCCTGGCCGAGCGGGCCGACCGCCTGGCGGTGGTGCGCTCCCTCGTCACGCAGGAAGGGGAGCACCAGCGGGGGCGGGCGCTGCTGCGCACCGGCTATCCGCTCACGCCCACGGTCGAGTACCCCGCGCTGACCGCGGTGGTCGCGCACCGCCTGCCGGCCGCCGACGCCCTGGAGATCCCGGCCCACGTGGCGCTCCTCGCGCGCCGGCCGCCGCGCGGCGGCTACCTGGGGGCGCAGTGGCACGCCTTCGCGGCGGGAGACCCGGCAGGGCCGCTCCCCGACCTGCGCCACCCCGGGGGCGGCGAGCGGCTGGAGCGCCGGCTGCAGGACTTGGCCTTGCTCGAGGAGGAGTTCGCCCGCGGCCGAGAGGCGCAGGTGGGGGCGACGCAGCACGCGGCCCTGGCGCGACGCGCCCACCGCATGATGACCTCGTCGCAGGTCGCCGCCTTCGACCCCCGCGAGGAGCCGGAGGTCGTGCGCGCCCGCTACGGGGCGACGCCCTTCGGCCGCGGCTGCCTGGTGGCGCGGCGCCTGGTGGAGCGCGGCGTGCGCGCGGTGGAGGTGACCCTGGGGGGCTGGGACACCCACGTCGACAACTTCACCCAGCACGCCCGCCTGGCGAGCGTCCTCGACCAGGCGTTCGCCGCCCTGGTCGACGACCTGGCCGAGCGCGACCTGCTGGAGCGGACGGTGGTGGTGTGCCTGGGAGAGTTCGGGCGCACGCCGCGCATCAACGGGCTCGAGGGGCGGGACCACTGGACCCGCGGCTTCTCGGCGGTGCTGGCCGGCGGCGGCGTCCGGCCGGGGGTGGTCATCGGCGCGACCGACCCGCGAGGGGAGCGTCCCCCCAGCGACCCCGTGTCGCCCCAGGACCTGCACGCGACGATCTACGCGCTGCTGGGGATCGACCGCGGGCAGTGGTTCGACACGCCGCAGGGGCGGCCGATCCGCCTCAACGAGGGCCAGCCGCTGGCCGCGCTGCTGAGGGCGTGACCGCTACCGCTCGAGCAGGCGACGCTTCGCCTGCTCGAACTCCTCCTGGGTGAGGATCCCCTGCTCGCGCAGCCGCGCCAGGCGCTCCAGCTCGGTGACCAGGTCGGGTTCGCCACCCTCCGCCGCGCTGGGCGTCGCCTCCTGCGGACGCGCGGCCTGAGCGCCGCTGCTCTCGTCGACGCTGCCGCCCACCGTCTTGCTCGCGGCCTTGCCAAGCGTCTTGCCGATGGTCTTGTCGACGCCCTTCAGCCCCTCTCCCCGCTCGGCCGCGACCGCCGTCGCCGAGGGGTCGGGCTCACCGCCGCCTATGGTCTTGACCACAGCGGCCTGCGGTCCGCTGTCGGCGACGCCCTCCACGCCGGCGCCGATCGACTTGCCCGCTGTCGAGGCGCCGGCCTGGTGCAGGTCCTGCTCCAGCCGCCGCAGCGTCTCCTCGGCAGCGGCCACGACCAGCGGGTCCTCTCCGCCCGCAGCGGGCGACGGGCCGCTCGGCGCGTAGGTCGCCTGCACCCCCTCGGCGTTGCGGCACACGCGCCGGGCCGCCTCGAGCTGCCGCTCGATTCGGGCCCGGTCCTCCCGCACGCTGCGCAGGGTCTCGGCGTGACGCAGGCCTGCCTCGCGGTCACCCGCGGCCAGGGCGGTCCGGATCCGCTCGCCGAGCTGTGCCTCCTCACGGTCGAGGCGCGCCGCGTCCTTCTCCAGCAGCGCGACCTGCGCGCGGACGGTGGCGAGCTGGCTCCGCAGCGCCTCGAGGTCGGGGCGCCGGCTGAGCGGGTCCTCCTTGAAGCGGCCGAGGTTCGACTCGACCATGCGCTTGAACTGCCGCCACATGTGGGTGCGCCTCGCGCCCCCAGACTACCACCTGGGGCGGCGCTAGAAGCCCGGCTGCGCCCGGCGCGGACCCGCCCGGCGGGGCCCGGTGCGGCGGGGCC
>JAWLGW010000191.1:0-8773 GCA_041690735.1 Planctomycetota bacterium | reverse complement strand
AGGCGGCGGGGCGGCAGGCGCTGCTCGACGCCTTGCTGGCGGCGGCGGCCGGCGGGGCGTTCGCGGAGGCGGCGCCGCTGTTCGCGCGGGCCGAGGCCGCCGCGCCGGACTGTCCGGTGGTCGCCGTCGAGCGGGCCCGGTTCCTCATGGGGCGCGAGCTGTACGCGCCCGCGCTGAGCACCATCGAGCGGGCGCGCCGGCTGGGGGCGCCCGCGCGGCTCCTCGACCTGTGGCGGGGGGTGGTGCTGTGGCGCGCCGGCAAGGGACCCGAGGCGGCGCCGGTGTTCGCGCGGCGGGTGGCGCCCGGGCCGGCCGACGACCCGGCGGTGCGCTGCGCGCGCGCGTGGTTCTTCCACGCCCACGACCGGAAGGCGGACGCCGTGCGCGCGGCGCAGGACGCGGTCGCGGCCGCGCCCGAGGACGCCCTGGCGTGGACCGTGCTCGCCCTGGCGCGGCAGGACGACAAGACGCGGCTGAACGAGGCCATGGACGCCGCTCGCCGGGCCCAGGCCCTCCAGGGCGCCCTCGACAGCCAGCCGCTGCTGGCCGAGCTGTACGCCTACGAGGACACCGCCTTCTACCGGCGGAACGGGGAGGTGCGCACCTACCTGGACGCCGATGCCGTCGAGGTCCTGCGCCGTGCGGTGGCCGCCTACGAGCGCCTGTTCGCGCAGCTGGCCGGACCCACGGCGCACATCGGGGTCGCGCAGCTGGTGCAGATGCTGGCGGGGTCGAACCCCTGGCGCAGCCAGATCGAGGGCTGGCTGCGGGAGGCGGAGCGGCGCCAGCCCGACCTGGGCATGACGCACTTGCTGCTGGGGTGGGACGCGCTCCTGCGCGGTCGCGGCGAGGAGGCCGTGCTGGCCGCCTGGCGGCGCGCGCGCGAGGTCGAGCCCCGGATCCTGTACCCGGCCCGCTACGTGGAGCGGTTCGTGGAGCGGTACGGTGAGGACGGACCCGAGGTGGCCGAGCTGCGGGCGAGGGTGAAGCCCTCCCGCTGAGCCGGTCGGTCCCGCTCCGCGGGGGCCCGGCGCCGCAACCTCCGCGCCCTTCGCCCCTGGAACCGCCTCGGGACGTTCTGTCATCGCGCCGCTACTCTGAGATGAGAGGGGAGCGGAGCAGCGCGCGTGACCACCTGGAGGTTCGACTATCGCCGCCTCAAGTACGCCCTCTCCAAGGGGCGGGTCGGCGAGGCCGAGGCGATCGTGTCGGGCTACAGCGGCGCCGGGCGCGGCAGCCTGGCCCGGCTGGCGCGAGTCCTGGTCGGGCGGAAGCCGATCGAGGAGCTGCTGGTGGCGGCGTGCGCCGAGGGCGCCACGGACGTGGTGGACCTCCTGCTGCGCCGCGGCGCGGACCCGCTGTTGCCCGCGCCCTCCTGCGAGGAGTCAGCGCTCGCCGCCGCCTGCTGGATCGGCGCCACCCGGCTGTGCGAGCAGCTGCTCACGGGAGTGACCGCCGCCGATCGTCCCCTGCTGCTGGGACCCCTGCGGCTGGCCGTGGCGGCCGGTCACCTCGAGGTGGTGCGGCTCCTGCTCGACCAGGGCGCGGACGCGCGCGCCTTCTGCCGCCGGGCCTCGGTCGCCTCGCTGGCCCGGGTGCGCGGCGACATCCTGCGGCTGCTGGCCGAGCGCGGCGGACGGCTGCCCGCCGGGATCCAGGACATGCTGGCCCGCGGCGCCGCCCTGGGCGACCGGCGCCCGGCCGTCAGCCCCTGGCCGTAGGGCGCCGGCTCGACGAACAGAGAGTGGGACATGAACTAGGATCGGGGAGTGAGCTGCACTCCTCAACGCGCTGCACTCCTGATTCCCGGTTCATGTTCATATTCCCTGTTCGTCCCTCCCCCTGTTCGTCCTCCCTCGGCGCGCCTCGTCCGCGCGCGTTAACCTGCGCCCGTGACGAACGCGGAGCAGCCTCCAGTCCCCTTCCTGGCCCAGTGGCTGGTGGGATTGGTCTACATCCCCCTGGTATGCGCGGTCGCCGACGGGTTGGCGCTCGTCGGCTGGTACCCGGTCGTGGTCGCGGTGGCCGCCCTGCTGGGGCCGATCTTCCTCGGCCTCCCCGCCCTGGAGGTGGCGAGCCTGGCGGCGCCCTCCCGCGAGGCGGCGAACCGCATCGGCCACGGGCTGCCGGCGCTGCTGGGCGGGATCGCCGCCTGCGTCGGCGCTGCCATGATCAAGAGCGCCAGCGCGGACCTGGCGGGGGCGCACCTGGAGGACGTGTCGGTGACGGAGGCTCGCGAGCACCCCGGGGCCACGACCTTCACCTTTCGCGACGCCTACGTGCTGGTCGACCGGGTCGGCTCCCACAGGGTGACGTCCCGGCGGCAGGACCGCGACGGGCGCTGGCGCGACTACTCGCGCGACTACCAGGTCGCGCCGCTGGTGCACGACGGCTGGCAGCCGGGGGAGCCCGTGTCGGCCTGGCTGACCGACGGCGGCTCGCGCGATCCGGTCGCGGAGGTGTGGCTCGAGCCTCGCGGCGGCGGACGGCGGGCGGCCGATCGGGACGGCGGCTACGCCGGCGCGATCGCCGACGTGTTCGTGCGCCACCGGCTCACCGCCGCTGAGGGCGCCCCGCTGCTCCACTGGGAGGCCGACCCCCGCGGCGGCGTGTGGTCGCGTCTGCGCCTGGCGGTGTGGATCCAGTGGGGGGTCACGCTCCTGTGGGCGGTGGGCTACCCGATAGGGCGCGGCGTCGCGCGCAGGGTCGCGAGCCGTCCCCGCTCCCGCCCTCGCGCCCGCGGCCCCTGGCCCAAGCGCGTCGACCCGGACGGGTGACCGCGGCGTCCTCTCACCAGTCCGCGCGCAGCTCGGCGAACGCCTCCTCGCTGAGCCGCTCGCTGTGCCACACCGCGGCCGGCACCTCCGCGCCCGTGGGGAGGGTGTGCACACTCGAGACGGTGTGCAGCTCGGTCAGCAGGTGCGACTCGGCGTCCACGTGGGCGTAGGTGGTCGGCGTCAGCCGCCCCTCCTCGGTCACGTAGGTGAGGCGTCCCTCCTTGGCCCCCTCCTCGTCCGCGGCCAGGGGGCGCAGCCGGTACAGCGCGCTCACGTCGCCGAAGGGGGTCAGGTCGCGGAAGGGGAGCCGATCGGGCAGGCCCTGGTCGGCCAGCATGGGGAGCACGAACACCCCCACGATCTTGGGGAGGATCGCGTCGTCCCAGGGCTGGGAGCGATCGCCCCGACCGCCGTAGAGCTGTAGGGTGTCGCCCTCGCGTGTCGCGGCGGCCATGGCCTCCATGGCCGCCGTGCGGCCGTCTGCCAGGGACACCCGGTAGATCAGGTGGAAGGGGGTCGCGCCCGCCGGGACGACCTCCACGTCGACCGTCAGGACCTCGCCCTCCTCCTCCTCGCTGAGGCTGAGGGTATAGCTCATGAGGTTGCGCTGGAGGCGCCCCTGCTCGGGCGTCCCGTCGGCCTCGGTGTAGCGCCGCTCCATGAGGAACCGGTGGGTGCCGAGCACCCGCTCCGCAGCGCCGCTGGCGCGGGCGCGGCCGAACACCTCGGCGAAGGTGGCGCAGGCCGAGCGGTCGGGCGGGAGCTCGCCGGGGAGGGCGAGGGTCAGGCTGGTCCACAGGCTGGCCCAGCGGGAGGCGGAGGCCTGCTCCGGCTCGATCACGACCGCGGCCAGCAGCCAACGGCCGCCGTGGGGCAGCCGCAGGGTGGCGCGCCCCGCGGCGTCGGTGCGGGCCCACCGCGCCCCGGTGAACCGCTCCAGTGAGCTCGCCCGCACTCGCGCGTTCGCGACGGGGGCGCCGTCGCGGAGGAGGCGCACCCGCAGCGCCTCGCCCGCCGCGGGGACAGCCTCGACGATCAGCTCCAGGGGGAGTCCGAGGGGCAGGTCCGCTTCGGCCGGCGGGTCCTCGCCCACCTGCAGGAGGCTCTTGGCGCACCGCGTGTAGGTGAGCTGCGCCGCCTCCGCGGCGCCGCGGCCTGCGAGCAGCGCCTGGAGGCCTTCCTCGTACAGCAAGCGGGTGAAGGCGGCGGGAGCGAGCTGCGCCCGGTTGGGGCGACCGTGGTAGCCGAGCGCGTAGCGCCCCGGCCCCGCAACCTGCGCCGCGCCCGCCGGCGACTGACCCGCCTCCCCCTCGACCTCACGCTCCAGGCCGTCGGGCCCCCGCAGCACGAACCGCAGGATCCGGGCGGGACGCCGCTCGACGTCGCGCACCCGCCCCTCGCGCCCCACGCGCAGGTGGACGGGCAACGGTCGCTCGGCCGGCGCCGTGAACTGGGTCGGCTCGATCCAGGCGTCGTCGGCGCGAGCGCGACCGAGGGCGGCGGCCAAGAGCAGCAGGGCCAGAGCGAAGTGGCGGCGCATGGTCCCTCCCGGTCTTGGGATCGTAGCGGACCGGCCTCGCAGGCGCCGCGTGAGGCCAAAGCCCTACAGCACACCGCCGTTGCTGAAGGCGGCCAGGACCACGGCGATCAGGTAGCCCGCCAGGCCGAGGGCCCCGAAGCCGCCGGCGACCGCCAGGGCGCGCCGCTGCGCGGCGACCCGGTCGAGCACCGCCAGGCACGTGAGGATCAGGTCGTCCGCCAGGTCCTGGGTCACCCAGCGCAGGGCGAGCATGACCCGGATCGTGATCACCACCGCCACCAGGATCGCGCCGATCCCGGCCACCATGGGCACCCAGGCCTGCGGCCCACCCCGGACCATGTGGTGCCCCGAGAAGCCGGTCACGGTGATCGCCAGGCCGGCCAGGCCCATCAGCATCTGCGCCTGGTTGCGCAGCACCGACAGCTGGGACATGAGCAGGCCGACCAGCTCGCGCTCGTGCCCTTCGTACAGCGCCACCAGGCGGCGCGCCTCTTCGTCGCTCGTCATGACCGCTCAGCCTCGCGTACGACGCGGCGCGGCGGAACCGCGGGGGTGGAGCGCAACTGCGCCGATCGCGGGAAGAGCCCGTCAACGCCGTTGCGAGGTCGCGGCCACGCGGGCTGCCCTGCAAGGCGCTGCAGTGAGGAGGCGTCAGCCGCCCAGGCGGTCGAGGACCTGGTGGAGCAGGTAGATCGTGTACAGGAACAGGATCAGGCCGCAGCAGCCGATGCCGCCGCCGCCGGCGCGGTGCTGCTCGAGCTTGCGCTCGATCGCCTCCAGGCGTTCGTCGGTGTTGCCGCGGTTGCCGTCGTGTCGGTCGTCGCTGCGTCCGGTGATCACGTGGGCCCCCTACTATCCCGCCCACAGGGTGAGCAGCTGCACCACCACGCCGAACAGCAGGATGCCGCCGGTCATGACCCCCAGCAAGCGGCCGGTCTGGGTGCCGAGGCGCCGGTCCTCGTCCTCCTTGACCGCCGTGCACACGAAGGAGGTGGCCAGGCACACCGCCACGAAGGTCGCCACCGCGCCGATCACGCGCTCGCCTCCGCGGGAGCGTCCTCGTCGCCCGGCGCCTGCGCCTGCTCCTCGGCCGCGGCCTCGGCCAGGAGCTCGGCCCGCAGCGCCTCCCGCCGCAGGCGGCGGCGCTCCTCCTCGCGCCGGCGGGCGATGCCGCCAGGGACGCCGCACAGGACGTCGTGGATCAGCAGCAGGTTGAGGAGGCCCGCGACCATGGTCAGCAGGAGGCCGGTGTCGACGCCGGGCAGCGTCGCCGCGTAGGCGGGGTCGCGGTAGTCGGGCTCCTCGGGCGGGTCGGCCAGGAACCGGGGCAGCTTGCCGTGGTTGTAGGCCAGGCCGACCGCCGTGGGGCCGCCGGCGCCGACCTGGGCCAGGAAGGCGTACTCGTGCCCGACCTCCTCGCGCAGCGACACCGCCTCGCCGCGCGAGGCCACCAGCCCCGCCACGAACAGGCCCAGGATCAGGACCAGCCCGCCGACCCCCTTGACGAGGTGGCCCGCGTACAGGTGGCCGGCGCCGGGGACGATCCAGGCCAGGAGGGCGGCGAGCTCGGGGCTCTTGCCGCGCCGGCGCAGGAGCTCGGCGGGGTCGGTGAACAGCTCCGAGTCCGGGTCGGGCTCGGCGCCGGCCGCAGGTCGCTGGGCAGCGCGCTCGCTCACGCGGCCTCCTCTCCCGCGGGCGCGCCGGCCGCGGCGTCTGCCTCGGCGTCTGCCGCAGGGTCTGCCTCGGGTACGGGCGGCAGGTCGGCGGGGTCGAGCTTGAAGCCCTCTCCCAGGTAGACCTTGCGCGCCAGCTCGGACTCCAGGATCTCGCGCGGGTGCCCCTTCACCACCACCCGCCCCTCGTGCATCAAGAACACGCGGTCGGAGGTGGTCAGGATCTGGCGGGCGTCGTGGTCGGTGATGAACACCGCGATCCCCTTCTCGCGCAGGCCGTACACGATCTCCTGGATGTCGCCCACGGCGATCGGGTCCACCCCGGCGAAGGGCTCGTCGAACAGCATCAGCTGCGGGTTGGTGATCAGCGCCCGGGCGATCTCGAGGCGCCGCTTCTGACCGCCCGACAGGGTGCGAGCCGGCTGCTTGCGGGTGTGGGCGATCCCGTACTCCTCCAGCAGCACGTCGCAGCGGGCACGCCGCTCCGAGCGCCCCAGCGGCAGGCGCTCGAGGACCACCAGCAGGTTGTCCTCCACCGACAGGTCGCGGAACACCGAGTGCTCCTGCGGCAGGTAGCCCATGCCGGCGCGGGCGCGCCGGTGGAGCGGCCAGCGGGTGACGTCCTGCCCCAGGAAGCTGACCACCCCCGAGTCCGGCCGGATCATGCCCATGGTCATGCGGAAGGTGGTGGTCTTGCCGGCCCCGTTGGGCCCCAGCAACCCCACGATCTCCCCGGGGCGGACGTCGAGGTCGACCCCCTGCACGATCGGCTGGCGGAAGCTCTTGTGGAGGTCGCGCACCTCCAGCATGGGGGCCCCATCTCGGACGGTGGTGGGGACGCCGGTCTCGCTCATCGAATGAGTTGGACCTCCCAGGGAGCGATCGGCCAGAAGACCAGGAAGGCCCGCCCCACCATGTGGCCCTGGCGCACGAAGCCCCACTTGCGGCCGTCCTCGGAGTTGGGGCTGTTGTCGCCCATGCAGAAGTAGGCGTCCCCGGGCACCTCGACCGGCGCCACGGCCGGGTCGGTGCCGGTGGGGTACTGGGCGCGGCGGTAGTAGATGTCACGGTCGATCCGCACCCGCTCCAGGACCACCGGCGCGCCCGCCGCCCCCAGGCGCACGTTGCTGGTGCGGGTCTCGGCCGGGCCGAACGGGTCTTCCCAGGTCAGGACCGTCGCCCCGTTCACCTGCAGCCGGGCTCGGTCGTCGGCGTAGGCCAGGGTGATCTCGCTGGCCTGGCCGGGGGTGAGCGCCGGCGCCTGCTGTCGCGCCTGCACCTCGCCGTCGACCTCGATCGCGTAGGTGCCCGCCTCGCCCGAGCGCTCGCCCACCGGGAAGCGCGCCGCCACGGTCCGCTCGCCGCCGCCGTCGGCCGACTCGAGGATCGCCAGGCGCACCTCGGCGCCCGCCTCGCCGGTGGCGAAGGCGCGCAGGCGCAGGTCGGCGACCCGGTCGCGGCGCGGCTTGCGAGGGCCGCGGTTGTAGCCGTACACGTCGTAGATCGGCCTGGTGTAGGCGAGCCAGGTGGTCTCCTCGCCGGCCGGGCGCGCCTCGATGTGGAAGCCGGTCAGGTCGAACCGCCAGGTGTCGCCGGGCTCCTTCCCCTCCGCCACCGGCCGCCAGGAGGGCGGCCCGTCGGTGCGCTGGTAGCCCGCGTCGTGCACCGGGATCCAGATCGCGTCCTGCACGTGGTCCGGCTTGCGGGCCAGCTTGCCGTCGGCGTACACGTCGCCGTTCTTGACCTCGATCGTCTCCCCCGGCAGGCCGATCAGGCGCTTGATGTAGTTGCGCCAGGGGGTGTCGGGGAACTTGAACACCACCACCTCGTAGCGGCGCGGCGGGCGCAGGTCGTACACGAACTTGTTGACGAGGATCTTGTGGCCGCCGTACACGTCGCCGCGGGTCATGTCCCGCTCGAACTCCTCCTCGCACAGCGGGCACTCGGCGCTGACCAGCAGGGAGGTGGACCCGCCGAACTCTCCCTCGTGCTTGGAGAGGGAGAAGTCGTAGCCGCAGCGGGGGCACTCCACCCGGTAGTGATCGCCGAGGAGGGTCGGCGCCATGGAGCCCGTGGGGATCACGAAGGCCTCCATGACGAAGTGGCGGATGATCAGCGCCAGGATCACCGCCACCACCACCGCCTCGAGGTTCTCTCCGAACCAGGCGTCGGGCTCGGCGGCGGGCGCCTCTCCGTCCGTGCGCTGGGCGGCGGCGCGGCGGCGCCGGCGGCCCAGGATCGTCTGGGCGAGCAGCTTGACGTTCCCCGCGTTGTGGACGCCGTAGCCGAGCGACAGCCCGCCGGCGAACAGGAGCGCGCCGGTGAGGAAGGTCAGCTTCTGCCACCCCGGGTCCTCGACGCGCTGGGCCGAGAAGATCGCCGACATGCCGCCCCCGGCCAGGAGCGCGGCCACGACGATCGCCAGCAGCCAGCCCAGCGGGGTGGGCGCCGGGCGGGTGGCGAGGCCGCACTCGCCGCAGGTCAGCGCGGGGCGGCGGATCAGCGGGGCGAGGGCGCCGGGCACCGGCCCGGCGCTGAGGGGCCCCTCGCACACCGGGCAGGGGCGGTCGGCCGCCAGGGCGCGCGCCGCCTCGCGCGCCTCGTCCCGCTCGCGCCGCTCGCGCGCGCGCAGCGCCTCCTCGAGCGCCGCGTCGTCGAGCGCGCCCGGGGCGCCGCGACCAGCGGTGGCGCCAGCGCCGCCGCCGGCGGGGTCGCGCGGAGTCGAGCCGGTCTCGCTCACGCCACAGCCCCCGCCGCGGTCACTTCTTCTTCTTTCCGTCGTC
>JAWLGW010000190.1:0-8787 GCA_041690735.1 Planctomycetota bacterium | reverse complement strand
CACCGGCACCACGAAGCGGAAGCCCGCCAGGCCGGTGGCCGCGAACATGCGCTGGTGGAAGGCGTCGAGCCCCTCGGCGCTGGCGAACTCCTCCTTGAGCACCGCGCCCCCGCCGTTGAAGCGCGAGGCGGCCACACAGAAGGTCCGGTCCGTCTCCGGCTGGCTGAGCAGCCACTCCTCGAGGGGCTTGAAGTTGTTGCGGGCCGCCTCGGGCCGGGTCCCCGGGATCGGGGAGGCGAAGAACATGATCAGGTTGCGGTTTCCGGTGGGCAGGTACTCCGCCGGCGGCGCCAGGCGTAGCGAGACCAGCGCGCCGGCGACCACCAGCAGCACGAACCCGACCTTGGCCGGGATGGCCGCCGCGTCCCGCCGCTCCAGCAGCGCGGTGAAGCGATCGTACAGGCGCCCCACCGGCCCCAGCGCGTTCGACCTCAACCGCTCCGGGTCGCCGGCGGCCGCCGCGGCGCTCGCCTCGGGCGCCGCCTGCCCATCCCCTCGGCGGAACAGGAGCGAGGCCAGCACCGGCACCACCGCCAGGGCGACCACCAGCGAGAGCGAGACCACGCTGGCGATGGTCAGGGCCATGTCGGTGAACAGCTGGCTGGCCTCGTCGTCCTGGAGCAGGATCGGCACGAACACGGCGACCGTGGTCAGGGTCGAGGCGAGGACGCCGCCCCACATCTCGAGGCCGCCGTCGATCGCGGCCCGCAGGCGGTCCTTCCCCATCTCGAGGTGCCGGAAGATGTTCTCCAGCACCACCACCGCGTTGTCGACCGCCATGCCGCTGGCGAAGGCGATCCCCGCCAAGCTGATCACGTTGAGGGTCCGTCCGGCGCCGCCAAGGACGAGGAACACCCCCACCATGGAGATCGGGATCGCCAGCGAGACCACCAGGACGCTGCGGGCGCTGCGCAGGAACACCAGCAGCACCACCACCGCCAGCGCCGCCCCCAGCTGCATGTTCCCGACCACGAAGTCGAGGGCGGCGTTGATGTAGGTCGTCTCGCGGTAGACCGGCTGCAGCTCCAGGGCCACGCCGCGGCGCGCGAACCCGTCGTTGAGGCGCGCGATCTGGGCGTCCACCCGCTCGATCAGCTCCACCACGTTGGCGCCGACCTGCCGGCGGATCCCCATGGCGACGCCCTGGCGGCCGCTGATGCTGACGAAGCTGCTCGCCTCGGCGTAGCCGTCGATCACCTGGGCCACGTCGCCCAGGCGGACCTCGCCCTGGGGGCTGCGCGCCAGGACCAGCTCCGCCAGCCGCTGCGCCTCGGCGGGCTTCCCCACGGTCCGCACCACCAGCTGCCGGGTGTCGGTCTCGACGGTGCCCCCGCGGACGTTGACGTTGCCCCGCGCGATCGCCGCGGCCAGCGCATCGGGCGTGAGGCCGTAGGCCACGAGCTTCTGCGGGTCGACCCGGATCTGCACCTCGCGCTCGGAGCCCCCCACGATCAGCAGGGAGGAGACACCGGGGACGCGCTCAAGCTGGGGCTGGATCTCGTCGTCGACCAGGCGGCGGGCGTAGTTGGCGTCGTAGCTGGAGTCGACCGCCACCCACATCACGGGCTGGTTCTCGTCCGAGCTGGCGATGTCCACCGCCGGCTGGTCCGCCTCCTCGGGCAGGCGCGAGACGCGGCTGAGCTTGTTGATGACGTCGACCACCGCCACGCGGGTGTCCGTGCCGAGCTCGAACTCCAGCGTGATGTTGCTGTACCCGGCCAGGGACTCGCTGGTCATCTCGACCAGGCCCTCGACGGACTGCAGCACCTCCTCGAGCTCGCGGGTGATCTGCTCCTCGACCTCGATCGCGCCCGCCCCCCGGAAGGTGGTCTCCACCTTGACCTGCGGCGTGTCGACCGTCGGCTTGAGCTGGATCGGGATGTCATCCAGCGCCAGCAGGCTGAACAGGACGAGGAGGATCACCCCCACCGCGACGGTGTAGGGGCGCTGGACGGCGGCGGCGACGGGGTTCATGGCGTCTGCTGCTCGCGGACCCGGTCGGCGGGCTCACCCTCGGGCGGCTCGGGCCGCGGGTCGAGGGGCGCGCCGGGGAAGGCCAGGTCGACGCCGGTGACCACCACACGATCGCCCACCGCCAGCGCGCCGGACAAGGGCTCCACCGCCCTGCCCCGGGCGTCGGCCCCGAGCACGCGCACCGGCACCCACTCGGCCGTCAGCCCGGGCGGCTTGGCTGACGCCTCGGTGATGGGAGACGCGCTGGCGGGTGCCTCCGCCGCGGCGGCGCGTACGACCACCGGGCCGTTGCTGGTGATCCGCACGGCGTCCGCGGGCACCACCCGCTGTCCCGCCAGGGGCGCCAGCTGCAGCTCGAGCCGGACGAACATCCCCGGACGCAGGACCTCCGCCGCGGCCGCGTCGCCCAGCTGGCGCCGATCCAGGCGCACGATCCCGGCGAAGTTGCGGCTCAGCTCGTCGGCCACCGGGACCTGCGCGTCGAGCGTCGCCTCCAGGCGGAACCATGGCAGCTCGTCGAGGGTCAACACGACTTGGGGCCGAGGCCCCAGGCGCGCCGCGTAGCGGGCGGGGATCGCGACGTCCACCTCGAGGCGGTCGGGGTCGACCAGCTCCAGCGCCGGCGCGCCGGCCGCCACGAAGTCGCCGACCGCTACGCGTCTCGCCACGACCGCGCCGTCCCAGGGGGCGCGCAGCACCGTCTTCTCCTGCTCGCGCTGGGCGATGCGCAGGGCGCTGCGTGCTTGCTCCACCCGGGCCTCCGCGATCGCCAGCACCTCCTCGCGGGTGCCGGCCTCCGCCTCTGCCAGCCGCTCGGCGGCCGCCGCCAGCCGCGCCCGCGCGGCGTCCTCGGCGGAGGCGAGGCGGTCGAGGTCGGCCTTGGAGATCACGTCCCGGCCCAGCAGCGCCCGCCCGCGCTCCACCTCCAGGCCAGCCAGCGCCAGCTCGGCGCGGGCGATCTCGACCTCGGCCTGCAGGCGGCGCTTCTCCTGTTCGCGGGCGCCGGCGCGCAGGTTCGCCAGCTCACGCTCGGCCACGGTCAGCTCGGCCTGGCGCGACGCCGCCGCCAGCGCCTGGTCCGCGCCGTTCAAGCGCGCCAGCGGCTGGCCCTGCCGGATGGGGTCGGCCTCCTCCACGTGCAGCGTCGAGATGACGCCCGCCACCTCGAAGGCGACCCGAGCGCGCCGGGGGGCGCGCAGGCTGCCCGTGAGCTGCACGGCGGGCCGGACCTCCCGCGCCGTGACCTCGGCCAGGGTGACCGGGAGGGAGAAGGGCGGCCGCTGACCGCCTGCGGGCGGCTGGCCGCCGCCGAAGGCCAGCCACGAGGCCGCCAGGACGACCGCCGCGCCGCCCACCCCGAGCATGATCCAGCCGCTGTTCGCCTTCATGCACCTCCCCCGGAGCTGGGGAGGGCGAATCCTAGAGCACCGGCGCACGACGCCCCAGCGGCAGCGGAAGGTGCGTCGGCGATCGGGCAGCGCATGCCGAACCCGACGAGGGCTCGGAAGGCAGCCGGCACGAAGGTCAGCGCCAGCAGGGTGGCCCCGGCCACCCCGCCGGCGATCGCCAGGGCCAGGGGCCGCCAGAACTCACCGCCCGCCAGGAGGAGCGGCGCGAAGCCCGCCATGGTGGTCAGGGTGGTGGCCACCACGTGCCGGGTGGAGCGCACGACCACCTCGCGCAGGGCGGCGGGGTCGCCGCGGGCGGCGCGGGGGTCGTCCCGGATCGCCGCCAGCACCACGATCGCGTCGTTGATCGCCACCCCGATCAGGCCCATGGTCCCCACGATCGCCATGAAGCCGAAGGGGCTCCCGCCGATCCACAGGGCTCCCAGCGCCAGGCCGACCGACAGGGCGCCCACCGTCGCGATCAGCGCTGCCTGGCGGAAGGAGTCGAAGCCCAGCACCAGCGTCGCCACCATGAGGACCAGCAGGACCCCCGCCGACGCGAGCAGGTTCCCGACCGCGCGGTCGCGCTCTTGCGATTCGCCGCCGATCTCGGCGGTGACGCCGGGGGGGAGGTCGAACCCCTCCGCCTCCAGGGCGGCGCGGTAAGCGGCGAGGCCGGTCGAGGGGAGCACCCCCGCTCGCAAGAACCCCTGCACGGTGTTCACCCGCCGTCCGTTGCGGCGCACGATCGTGCCCGCCCGCGGCTGGAGGTCGAGCTCTGCCAGCGACGCGACCGGAATGGCGGCCCGCGGGGGGCCGTCCGCCGCCGCGGGGAGGCCGGCGAACAGGGCCAGCGACTCCACCGCCCGCGGGGTGCCGCGGGCGCCCGCCACCCGCACCCGCACGGGCAGGCGCTCGGTCCCCTCCAGGAGCGAGCCCCCGGGAGCCCCCACCAGGCCGTGCTCGAGCTGGGCCGCCACCGTGACCGGCTCGAGCCCGGCCAGGCGCCCCTCCTCCTCGTCGACCTCGACCCGCAGCTTCGCCTCGGCGCCGCCCAGGGTGGCGCGGGTCTGCACCACGTCGGGGAGGGCGGCGAGCACCCGGCGCGCCTCCTCCCCGAGGGCGCGCAGGCGCTCCAGGTCGTCGCCGTACAGGTGGAGCTCCACCGGCGCTTCGAAGGGCGGCCCCTGCTCGAGGAGCTTCACCATGGCCTGCGCCTCGGGCGCGGCCCGGTCGAGCTCGGCCTGCAGGGCCCGCACCACCTCGCGCGCCCCCTCGGATCGCTTCAGCTGCACCAGCCCCTGGGCGTAGAACGGCGCGCCGTCCTGGCCGGCCAGCATGTTGTAGTAGAACTTGGGCGCGGTCCTGCCCAGGAACCAGTGCACCTGCTCCACCGCCGGGTGGGCCAGGAGCCGCTCGCGCGCCCGCGCCGCCGTCCGCTCGGTCTCGGCGAGCGCGGCGTGCGCCGGCAGCCGCAGCTCGACCTGCAGCTGGTCCCGGTCGGCGGGGGGGAAGAACTGCTCCTGCAGGCCGGCGGCGGCGGCGAAGCCGGCCAGGGGCAGGGCGGCCGACAGCGCGGCGGCCCGGCCGGGGCGAGCCAGCATGCGGTCCAGCCACCCCCGGTAGGCGGCGAGCAGCCCGGCGTGACGCAGCCCCGTGAAGTGAGGGAGGGAGGAGGCGCCTGCGGCGGCGGCGCCGCCCTGCGTCTTCGCCAGGAGGCCGGCGATCGCCGGCAGGACGGTCAGGGACAGGAACAGCGAGCTGGTGAGGGCCAGGATCACGCTCAGGCCGATCGAGCCCACGAACTCGCCGGCCGGTCCGGGCATGAGGACCATGGGCATGAACGCCAGCGCGGTCGTGACCGTCGAGCTGCCCAGCGGGATCGCCAGGTGCCGCACCGCCTGCGACACGGCCGAGGCGGGCGGCGCTCCGGCCCGGAGGCGGTGCTCGACCTCGTCGACCATGACGATCGCGTTGTCGATCAGCAGCCCCAGCGCGATGATCAGCCCGGTCACGGACATCTGCTGCAGGGGCACCTCCAGCAGGCGGAGGCCCGCCAGGACCAGCAGGCTGGTGAGCGGGAGGGCGATCCCCACCAGCAGGGCCGAGCGCCAGCCCATGGCCAGGAACATGACCGCCATGACGCCCGCCACCCCCAGCAGCAGGTTCCAGGCCAGGCTGTCGAGGCGCTGGGCGGTGTAGCGGCTCTGGTCGAAGAGCACCTCCAGCGCCACCTCGCGCGGCAGATCGCGGCGGTACTGCTCGAGCACGCCGTGGGCCGGGGCGCTCCCGCGGTCGACGTGACCATCCGCGCGCATGCGCGCGGCCACGGCCACGGCTGGGCGGCCGCCCACGATCGCCTGCTGGTCGGCGGGGTCGCGGACGCCGCGCTCGACCCGGGCCACGTCGCCCACGCGCACCACCCGGCCGTCGGCGCCCTGTCGCACCGGCACCGCGCGGATCCGCTCCAGGCTGTCGAGCTCTCCGGTGACCTCGAGGAGCAGCTCGTCGCGCGGCCCCTGCAGCTGGCCGGCGGCCACCTTGGCGTCGCCGCCGCGCAGGGCGGCCGCCACGTCGCCGGCGCTGCGCCCGAGGCCGACCAGCGCCACCGGGTCGAGGGTGACGTGGACCTCCTCGTCGACGGCCCCGTACAGCTCCACGTCCTTGGTCTCGGGGACGGCGCGCAGCCGCTCCTCGAGGCCCTTCGCCAGGCGCCGCAGCACCCCCTGGGGCGCGCTGCCCGGCCCCTCCCAGGTGACGGCCGCGATCAGCGTGTACGCCAGGATGTCCTGCACCTCGAGCTCGGGCTCGCCTGCGCCCGCCGGCAGGCGCGGCTTCGCGTCGTCGACCGCGGCCCGCACGTCCGCCCAGGCGCTGGCCGTGTCGTCGACCTCGTCGGCGAGCTCGAGCAGGATCAGCGACACGCCGCGCCGCGACTCGGAGCGGACCAGCCGCAGCGCGGAGACCTCGAGCAGCTCCTCCTCGAGGGTCTCGGTCACCAGCGCCTCGACCCGGGCCGGGCTGGCGCCGGGGTAGGCGGTGACGATCCGCGCCACCCGGTCGGAGAGGGCGGGGTCCTCGGCGCGCGGCAGGAGCTGCCAGGCCGAGAGGCCGCTCACCAGCACCAGGGCGAGGGTGAGGGCCAGCAAGCGGGGGCGGCGGTAGTAGGCGTTCGCCGGGTCGGACCCCGGGGTGGCGCCGCCGGGCGGGTCGGAGGCGTGGGCGCTCACTGGGCGCCCTCGCGGACCGCCACGGGGGCCAGCTCGCGCTCGGAGTCCCGCTGCTCCTGGCACTGGACGCGCTGCCCCGGCACCAGCCGGTGGGTGCCGCGGGCCACCACCCGCTCCCCGCGCTCGAGGGTCCCGCGGGCCAGGACCCGCTCGGCCTCGACGTACAGCGGCTCGACGAGGCGCCGCTCTACCACGCCCTCCCCCGAGCCATCGGAGTCGCGGGCGGAGTCTCGGGGAATGTCGGGCCGCACCACGAAGCAGCTCCACACGTCGCGCTCGCCCCGGGCGAGGGCGGTCAGCGGCAGCCACACGCCTTCTCCGGCCACCGCCTCGCGGAGGGTCAGGCGGACCACCTGGCCCGTCAGCAGGTCGGGCGCGGCCGGGCCCTCCAGGGCCAGGACCCAGGTCGCGGTGCGGGTGGCGCCGTCCAGCTCGGGCAGGACCGCGGTGAGGCGCCCGGTGAGCTCGCGGCCGCCGACGCGCAGGGGGTAGCGCTCCCCGAGGCGAGGCCGCCTGACGGCGGGCGGGACCCCCACCCAGGCCTCGGGCGGCGCGTCCTCCACCAGCCGGACGATCGGCTGCCCGGCGGCGACCACGGCGCCCGGGTCCACCCGCACGGCGCTCACGCGGGCGGCGAACGGCGCCCGCAGCGCGCTCTCCTCCACCTCGATCGCCAGCCGCCGCACCTCGGCGTCGAGGCGCGCCACCTCCGCCTCCTGCGCGGTCACCCGCTCGGCGCGGGTGCCCGCCTCCAGCTCGTCGAGCCGCCGGCGCGCCGCCTCCCTGCGGGCCTCCTCGGCCCGCAGGGCGTAGGCCACCTCGTCGCGCTCCTCGGGCGTGATCACGCCTCGGGCGAGCAGCGAGTCGCGCCGCGCGCGCTTGCGGCGCAGCTGCTCGACCTGCGCCGCGAGGGCGCGGACCTCGGCGCGCGCCGCGGCCAGGGTCTCGGGCCGGGCGCCCGCCCGCAGCTCGGCCAGCACCGCCGCCGCCTGGGCGCGACGCGCCGCCAGCGCTTGCTGGTCGGCCTCGAGGCGGCGGGTGTCGAGGGTCGCCACGCGCCCGCCCGCAGGGACCGCGTCGCCTTCGCAGAGGCCGACCGCGGTCACTTCGCCGGCGCGCTCGAAGGCGAGGTCGACGGCCCGGCGGGGACGGATCACTCCGGTGAAGGCGCGGACGCGCGTGTAGGAGGTGACGGGCGCCGCCACCACGGTCGACACCGGGAGCGCGGCGGCGCCGCTCGCCTCGACCGGCGCCGCGGCCCCGCTGAGGCGGAGCCCGGTGAAGAACAGCGCTGCCCCGCCGACGGCCACGAGCACCAGCCGTCGACGGAACGTCGCGCTGTGACGAATCGTCAACAATGAGCCCGAAGGCGCCGCGGCGGTCACTCCGCCCCCCTCTCCAGCAGGGCCCGCGCCCGCGCGCGGGTGCTGTCGTAATCCCACTCCTCGGTCAGCGGCCGCCAGCCGTAGCCGTCGAGCAGCCGGTGCTGGTTGCGCCGCAGCGCCTCCAGGGGATCGGCGCCCAGGCCCAGGTGGTCGGTCGGGCCCGAGTGGCAGCTGAGGAAGGTGAAGGCGCCCAGGCTCATGGCCCACAGGCCGAAGGACAGCGCCTCGGCGGTGCGCCCCTCCGGCAGGACCAGGTCCCCGGCGGCGACAGCGTCGCGCACGATCCCCGAGGCGATCCCCATGCAGTTGGCCTGACACACGTGCAGCTCGCCCTGGCGCGCCGGCGAGACCTTCTCGCGCACCGCCGCCAGGGCGGTCTGCTCGGCGAGGAAGTGGTCGGGCCAGCGCTCGAAGAACAGCTCGGCCGCCACGCCGAGGGCCATCATGCGCTCGCGGGGGCGCCCCGGCAGGGTGGCCGCCCTGGCGAACAGGGCGTAGCGCTGCTCCGCCGTCTGGATCGCCAGGGCGAACACCACCTCCTCCTTGCAGGAGAAGTGCTGGTAGATCGTGCCCTTGGAGTACTCGATCGCGGCCGCGATCCGGTCCATGCTCAGGCCCACGTAGCCGCGCTCCAGCAGGAGCCGGCGGGCCGCGTCCAGGATCAGCTGGTGCCGCTCGGCGATCTCACGTTGCTTGCGGGTCTGGGTGGGCACGGGCGGGAGCATAGACCATTCGTCAGATTCTGACAAAGCGTCAAAGCCAGATCCGCCCTAACCCGCCTTCCTACCGCGGATCCTCGCCTCCGTCAGA
>JAWLGW010000189.1:0-8806 GCA_041690735.1 Planctomycetota bacterium | reverse complement strand
GTTCCTGGCGCTGCTTCGCGCGCTCGCTCCTGATCAGAGCGCGCCGAGGACCCCCAGGAGGATCGTCGCCACCCCTCCCGTGAGGAGGGGCATGACGAAGTTGTCGTCGAGGCGCTTCACCGGCAGCCACTCCGCGACGGCGGCGGCCAACGCGGTGGCCAGCGCCAGCGGGAGGGCGACCGTCGGCGCCATGCCCCACAGGCCCAGGAGCAGCGCGCCGCCCACCAGCGAGCACACGCCGAACAGCGCCAGCGAGCCCTCCAGGGACTTGCCGCCCGGGAGCTTCACCCGGCCCCACTTCACGCCGACCAGCGACGCGGCGGGGTCGCCGACGGCGAGGAAGATCATGCCCAGCGCGGCGGCGATCTTCGGGAACAGCACGAGCGACAGCACGCCGGCGAAGAAGAACCACGAAGAGCCCGAGATCCCGTCCAGCTCGTAGTCGCGCATGAACGGGCCAAAGTCCCGCTTCACCTTCTTGTTGAGCGACGGCACGAAGAACCGCAGCACGTCGAGGAAGACGAAGACCGCGCCCAGGGCGCCCAGGATGAGGGCCGCGGTGAGCGGCTCCACGGGCGTGAAGGCGTAGGTGAAGCCCGCCGTGCCGATGCCGACCACATGGAAGACCTTCCGCTTCCAGTGGACGGAGGCCCGCTTCACGCTGCGGATCGGCTCGACGAAGTCGTGCGGCGTAAGATGGGAGAGATTTGGAGTTTGCGTCTGCTGAGCCCGCTGCCGGCGAACTCCCGAGCCGAGCGGATTGGCGTGCGTCGAAGCCATGGCACCCCCAGTTCCGGGCGGAAGTCTCGCACGCTGGGCGCCAAATGTAAATGCCTATCTGGGCTGAGGTTACTGTGTCAGTACCGTCAGAGCTTCGACACCTGATGATCGTCGGTGGCGCGCCGCGTCGGAAAGATAAAGGTTTGCAAAGGTGGATCGCTCCACCTAAGTCGTTACGGACACGCGTCGGGTCGCAGGCGTCAAGGAGCTGACGCATTGCAAGGGATTTGATAGCAAGGCTTTAGCAGCCCGGGCCGGCGCGGCAGCTCGGGCGTCAGTCGTCCTGACGCTCCGCTGGAGCGACCAGGGGGACGAATCGGACGTCCATTAGGGACTGGTGGGTCACCTCGCCCGACGGGTCCTTCTCCCACACCTGAAGGTCCATGACCTCTCCGGGGGAGCCCACGGGAAGGACCAGGCGCCGGCCCGGCCGCAGCTGCTCGAGGAGCGCGGGCGGGACGTGGGTCGCCCCGCAGGCCACGAGGATGCCGTCGTAGGGGGCCGCGCCGGGCCAGCCTGCGCTGCCGTCCCCCACGTGCACCTGCACCGTTCGGTAGCCGTAGCGGGCCAGCCGCTCGGCGGCCTCCTGCGCCAGCTCGGGCAGGAGCTCGACCGTGTGCACCTCCGAGGCCACCTCCGCCAGGACCGCGGCCTGATACCCGCACCCCGTGCCCACCTCGAGCACGCGGTCGCCGGCGCCCACCGCCAGCGCCTCGGTCATGGCCGCGACGACGTAGGGCTGAGAGATCGTCTGTCCCGACCCGATCGGCAGGGGGCGATCCCGATACGCCTGGTCCCGCAAGCCCTCGGGGACGAACAGGTGGCGGGGGACGGTCCGCATCGCGTGGAGGACCGCCTCGTCGCGCACGCCCCGCGCGGCGACCTGCTCGCGGACCATCTCCACTCGTTGCGCTCGTGCGGCCTCACCCATGGCGACCCATGCTACCGGATCCGACGTCTCCGCCCGCGTCCGAGGGGGCTCCCAGGGCGGCCTCGATCGCGGTCAGGTCGCGACGAGCCGCGTCCAGGGCCTCCTCGGTCACCGGCGCGCTCGACCAGCGGGCGCCGGCGAACCAGCTCGCCACGCGGCGGGTCGCCTGCTGGAGGGAGGGGGAGAGGCGAGGGGCCAGGCGGTCGGCCAGGGCGTGGGGGGTGCCGCGGCGCGACGGCGCGTGACCGAGCGCCCGCAGGCGCTCGCGGTGCGCCAGGTACGCCTCCACCAGGTCGCGCCGGGGACCGGCCGGCCAGGCCGGCGCGGGCGGCGCCAGCGCGTCGGGCGGGATCGGGGCGGGGGGGCCGACCGGGCGCCCCAGGGCGTCCGGTGCCTCGGGCAGCTCGTCGCCGCGGCGGGGGCGCGACAGCACGAACAGCACCAGCACCAGGGACAGGACGCCCAGCACGATCAGCTCGTCCTGCGGCAGGTGGAGGGGCTCGCCGGCCGGAGGCGTAGGGTTCGCGGCGGTCGGGGGTGCGAGCAGCTCGTAGCGGGGAAAGCGCCGGGTCGACGGAGGCAGGAGGTGCGCTACGCCCACCCCAGCCAGGGCGGCGATCCCGCCGACAGCGAGGGGGGCGCCGAGCGCCGCGACGCCGGGGGGCCGTCCCCGGGCGCCGCTCAGCTGCAGCCGCAGACGACGAGCGCGCCCCAGGGCCGGGACCAGGACCCAGGCAGACCCCACGCCGAGGAGGGCGGGCGCCGTCCGTTCGTCGAGCACCACGGCCGCCAGCGCGCCGGCCGACGCGACCACCAGGCACACCGCCCGGACCCGCGCCTGAGCGGCGAAGGGGAGCAGCGCCGCGGCGAGCCAGGCGAGGACCCACACCACGGGCCACCGAACCGCGTGGGGGAACACGGTGCAGGCGACGGCCAGGGCGCCGATCGCCATGGGGCACAGCCGCCGGGCGCGCACCGCCAGTTCCCCGTCCTGGAGCTCGGGCCGCGCCTCGCCGCGCAGGCACAGGCCGACGCCGAGCGCGGTGGCCGCGAGCAGCGGCAGGGGACGCTGCCACCACGGCGCTCCGGGCGCGAGCAGCGCGGGCGGGGCGGCGGCGGCGAGGACGGCGCCCCCCACGGCCAGGGCGCGCAGCGGCGCCTCAGGGGCCCGCAGCAGCTCGATCATCGCAGGGCCGCCCGGGTGAGGCGGACCCGCCGCCGACCCTGCCACGGGTGCAGGAAGGTCTCCGCCAGCGCCTCGCCGGCCCGCGCCACGTACACCGTCGCGCCGCGGCGGCGCAGCGCCTCGGCCACCTCCTCGACGGAGCGGGGCGCCTGGGCGGGCTCGGTCAGCCGGGGGAAGGTGCGCGGGTCGAGCAGCACCGCCACCACCTCCAGGGCACGCCCGCGCATGGCCTCGACCGCCTCCAGGAGGGCCGGGGCATCCGCGTCGACGTCCGCCACGAACAGCGCGGCGGTCTCGCCGCTGCGCAGGGTGACGGCCAGCTCGCGGACGAGGTCCCGCAGCGGCCGCTCCCCGCGGGGCCGGACGACGGCCAGGACCTCCAGCAGCCGACACAGCTGCCCGGCGCCCCGGCCGGGCGGGATCAGGATGGGCGCTCGCTCGTGCGCCACCAGGCCCACCCGGTCGCCGGCGCGCAGCAGCGCGGCCGCGAGCGCGGCAGCCGCGCGCACCGCCACCTCGACGGTGGCCTGCCGGCCCAGCCCGCGCAGCGAGGCGCGCGACAGGTCCAGGGCGATCGTCACGCGCCGGGCGAGCTCCCGCTCGGGCTCGATCAGCGACAGCTTGCCGCGACGGGCCGTGGTGGCCCAGTGGACGCGACGCAGGGGATCGCCGGCGCGGTACTCGCGGACGGCCAGGGCGCGCTCCCCGTCTCCCGGCTGGCGCCGCGGGCTGGCGCCAGCGCGCGGGGCGCGACCGACGCCGCGCAGCGGCGGCAGGGGGATCCGCTCCAGGGTGGGCAGCACGGTGAGCGTGGCGCGGCCGAGGAGGAGGCGGCGCGCGCCGAACAGGCCGAGCGGACAGGTGACCTCGAGGGCGCCGGGGCCGATCACGTACTCGCCGCGTCGTCCCTCGCAGCGCCCGCCGTACCGCGCCGCGACGCGCGCGCGCCCCGGCACCCACGCCGCCGCGACGGCCCGCCGCCGGGGCGCCGCGTCGGGCGTGAACAGGTCCTCGACCTCGGGCGCGAACAGCGGCAGCGGCCCTTCGTTGTGCAGGTCCAGCCGCACCGACACCGCGTCCTCCTCGCAGGCCGTCGGCGGCGCGCGCCGCTCGAGGCGGACCTGGCGCAAGGAGCGCCGCGGGTACAGCCACAGCAGCGCCAGCGCCGCGGTGTGCACCAGGCCGTAGGCGAGCACCGGGCGCACCCCCAGGCCGGCCCCCCAGCCGACCGCCAGCAGGCCGATCGCGACGGCGCCCCACCGCAGCCCCGGCTCGGTGCTCCCCTCGCTCACGGCTGCGGCGGCGGCTCGCGGCCGGGGGCCACCGGCACCGGCACCTGCTCGAGCGCGTCCTCCACCACGGCGCCCGCGTCCAGCCCCGACAGCCGCGCTCGCGGGTCGAGGATGATCCGGTGGTCGAGCACCGCGTGCGCCAGCGCCTGCACGTCGTCGGGGAGCACGAAGGCGCGCCCCTCGAGGAGCGCCCGCGCTCGCGCTGCCCGCGCCAGCCACAGCGCCGCCCGCGGGCTGGCGCCCAGCGCCACCCCCTCTCGCGCGCGGGTGGCCTCCGTCAGGTCCGCCACGTAGCGCGCCAGGCTGGCGTCGAGCTCGATCGCGCGCGCCGCCGCCTGCACCCCTTGCAGGGCGGCGCGGTCGGCGACCGGGGCCAGGTCGTCGAGCGGATGGCGCTGGCGCTGCGCCGCGATGATCGCCACCAGGGCCTCGGCCGAAGGGTAGCCCAGCCGGACCTGCAGCGCGAACCGATCGAGCTGCGCCTCGGGCAGCGGGAAAGTCCCCTCCAGCTCGACCGGGTTCTGGGTGGCGACCACGAAGAACAGGGGCGGCAGGGGGTGGGTCTCGCCGTCGACGGTCACCTGCCGCTCCTCCATGCACTCCAGCAGGGCGCTCTGGGCCCGAGGCGTGGCGCGGTTGACCTCGTCCGCCAGGAGCACCTCGGTGAAGACCGGCCCCCTGCGGAAGCGAAAGCTCGCGTCGCGCGGGTCGAACACGGCGGTGCCGGTCATGTCGGAGGGGAGCAGGTCCTGGGTGCACTGGATCCGGCGGAAGGTGGCGTCGAGCGAGCGGGCGAGCGCGCGGGCCAGCACGGTCTTGCCGGTGCCGGGCACGTCCTCGATCAGCAGGTGCCCCCCGGCGAACAGCGCCGTCAGCGCCAGCCGCACCGCCTCGTCCTTGCCCTGCACCACACGGCGCACGTTGGCCTCGATCGCGAGGGCGGCGGCGCGGGCGGGGGCGGGATCGGGGGCGTCCATGAGTAAAGGCGTAGCCTGGCGCGCCGCCCTCGCGCAAGGGGCAGCACGACCGGGCGCGGCGCGGCGCCCTGGTCGGCCGCGGCGCGGTTGCGTACCGTCGGGTCCGTGGAGCCGGGCGATCCCCGGCCGACGACCCTCGCGCAGCGCCTCGGCGTCCGCTGAAGGGCGCCCCAGGCCGCGCGACACATACATTGCGGGTTTCGTGGGGCGCGGTTCCAATGGCGGCCGCTCTGCCGCTCCTTGATCGACCTGGAGGCCGTCATGCGTTCGCGCGCTTCCCTCTTCGCCTCGAGCCTGCTCGCCCCCCTGCTCGCCCCCCTGCTCGCCCCCCTGCTCCTCGCCGCGCCCGTCGCGGCCAAGGAGCTGCCGAAGGCCGACGAGCTGATCGGCGACTTCAAGCACGAGAGCGGCCTGTTCACGATCCACCACAAGGACCACGCGGTCTACCTGGAGGTGCCGGCCGGTCAGCTGGGGCGGGAGTTCCTGCTGGCGACCTCGATCGCCGGCGGCCCCACGTACAACGGCTTCCAGTGGGACGAGACGGTGTGCGCCTTCGAGCGCGTGGGCGACCAGCTGGTCCTCATGGAGCGCGAGGTGCGCTACCGGGTGCAGAACCGTCGCCACCCCATGGCCTCGGCCGTGCAGCGGACCTACACCGACCGGGTAATGCAGGCCGCGCCGATCGTGGCCCTGAGCGGGAGCAACCCCCTGATCGACCTGGGCGCCCTGTGCGGCGGGTCGGCCGAGACCTTCTTCGGGTCGGTCGCCAGCAAGCTCGACGACCGGGTGGTCATGCTCGACTCGGTGAAGGTGTTCCCCAAGAACGTCGCCTTCACCCTCACGGTCCCCGACAAGGCGCGCGACGGCCGGCTGACCTCCCTGGGGTACAGCCTCAGCTGGCTGCCCAACCCGCAGGCCGACCGCTACCGCCCCCGCGTGGCCGACGACCGGGTGGGCTACTTCCTCACCGCCCTCAAGGACTTCTCCAGCGAGACCGCCGGCGGCGACCGGTTCGTCCGGTTCGTCAACCGGTGGGACCTGCAGAAGGCAGACCCCAGCCTGGAGCGGTCGCCGGTCAAGGAGCCGATCGTCTTCTACATCGAGAAGACGGTCCCCTACCGGTTCCGGCACGCGGTGCAGCAGGGGATCCAGGAGTGGAACAAGGCCTTCGAGCAGGTCGGCCTGCTGGGCGCGATCGTGGTCCGGCAGCAGACCGACGACGAGTTCGCCGACCTCGACCCGGCCGACGTCCGCTACAACTTCTTCCGCTGGATCGTCTCGGAGCGGGCCTTCGCCATGGGCCCCTCGCGGGTGAACCCCTGGACCGGGCAGATCCTCGACGCGGACATCGTGTTCGACGAGTCGATGGTCCGGGCCTACCTGCGGGAGTATGACCTGGCCATCAAGAAGGCGCCGCGGCGCTTCTTCTCCCCCGGCGTGCAGCGCCTGATCGACGGCGACCCGCAGCGCTTCGGCTTCGCGCACGTCGCCCCCGAGCTCGACGACCCGGCCGCCCCCATGATCGCGCGCCCGAGCGAGGCGGACGTGGGCGCGGACGCCTGCAGCCTCGGGGCGGGGGTGGCCCACCAGCTCGCCGTGGGGCTGCTCATGGCCGGCCTCGAGGGCGCGGTGTTCCGCGGCGACGGCGGCGCCTTCCCCCAGGGCTTCGTCGAGCAGATCGTCAAGGACGTGGTCATGCACGAGGTCGGCCACACCCTCGGCCTGCGGCACAACTTCAAGGCGTCCGCCTGGCGCTCGCTGGAGGAGATCAACGGCGCCGACAAGCCCGGCGACCTGTGCGCCTCGGTCATGGACTACAACCCGGTCAACATCCGCAAGGACGTGGGCGTCGAGCAGGGTGAGTACACCATGACCACCATCGGCCCCTACGACTACTGGGCGATCCGCTACGGGTACGACCCCGACGAGTCCTCGGGCCTGAGCACCGTGGCGGCGGTGAGCTCGGCGCAGTTCGCCTACGCCACCGACGAGGACACCCGGGGCCCGGACCCGTACGCCGCCCGGTGGGACCTCGGCTCGGACCCCCTCCTGTACGCCCGCGAGCGCATGGACCTCGCCAGCGGTCTGTGGGCGGACGTGGTCGACCGGGTGGTCGGCGAGGGCGAGGACTACGAGAAGGCGCGCCGCGCCGTCGACATGCTCCTGTACGACTACCAGGGCGCCGCCCTGGCCGCCTCGCGCTTCGTGGGCGGGCAGCGGGTCCACCGCCACCACCGCGGGGACGCCGGCGCCCAGCCGCCGGTGGTGCCGATCCCGGCCGCCAAGCAGCGCGAGGCCCTCGATCTGGTGTGCGAGCGCGTGCTGCGGGAGGGGAACTTCATCCTCCCGCCCGAGCTGCTGCGTCACCTCGGCAAGGCAAACTGGCGCCACTGGGGGAGCCGCGACGCCCAGAAGCCGCACAGCTACCCGTACCACGACCGGGTGCTGACGGTGCAGAGCTGGGTGCTGCTCGGCCTGCTCAACCCCGACACCCTGGCCCGCCTGCTGGACGGTGAGGCGAAGGTCGACGCCGACGCGGAGCTCCTCACGGTCCCTGAGCTGTTCGATCGCGTCTCGGCCGCGATCTTCGGCGCGCTGCTCACGCCCGACGGCGTGCACGGCCGCTTCGACGCCCGCAAGCCGGCGGTCGCCACCCTGCAGCGCAACCTGCAGCGCCACTACATCGGCGAGCTGATCCGCATGACGATCGAGCCGGAGGGCGGCGTGACCCCCGCCGCAGCGCGGACGGTGGCGCGCCTCGAGGCCCGCGAGGTCAAGGAGGCGCTGGCCCGCGCCCTCGAGCGCGACGGCCGGACCGGCGGCCTCGACCCCTATACCCGGGGCCACCTCGAGGAGTCGGTGGGGCGCCTGCAGCAGGCCCTGGACGCCTCGTTCCACATCGGCGGCCACTGAACGGCGGGCTCAGCCGGCGTGCAACTCGCGCGCCAGGTGAGCCCGCCACGGCTCGCGACGGGGCGCCCGCTCCAGCGCATCCGCCAGTCGGCGGCGCCACCAGCACCCCTGTCGGTAGAGCGCGCGACCGGTGCGCGCCGCCGCCACCCGCGCTGGATCGGTCGGAGGTTCGGACGCGAGGACAGTTCCCCAGCGCCCGGGGACGTACGAGCGGGTCGTCTTGGGCTGCTGGTCCGAGAGGTATCGCCACTGGCGGGTCGCGACCGGGACGCACCTGATCGCCTCCTCGGGGAAGTGCCGCGTCCACAGCGACCACTCGGGCTCCCACGGTCCTCCCTCGAGGTTGCCGATCTCGACCAGGCAGACCCAGCGCAGGTGGTCGCGTAGGCGCACCCACTGCCGCGCCTGGCCTCCCGTCCAGTGGCGGAGCAGTCGGAGCAGGTTGCCGTACGTGTTGCCTCCGCAGACGAGGTCGACGAAGGCCACCGGACGAGGACGAGCGAGGATCGCCTCGGGCGTGAGCGACAGCGCGTCGAACTGAGGCCACAGCCGGTGGAGCGCCCCAGGCCGCGCCCGCGCCAGCTGCCCTGGAGCGTCGTCGTACAGGGATAGCTGCAGGAGCTGGAGCCGATCGCGCCAGCTGGTCTCCGCCAGCAGGCCGCACAGCAGGTCGTAGATGCTCTCCGGCGACCGCTCCACGAAGACCAGGTCCGACTCCGGCGCCGCC
>JAWLGW010000188.1:0-8807 GCA_041690735.1 Planctomycetota bacterium | reverse complement strand
GGTTCGGGCACGGCGCGCGGGTGGGCGGTGGGTCGACACTTGGCGATGGGTGGTGCGCGCATGCGAACGACTCGGCTCCTGACGGTTCAGCTCCCCTTCGCAGCGGTCCAGCTCCTGGTATGGGCGAGCGCCCTGCTGGCGCCGCTGTGCACGAGCGCCTGCGGCAACCACCGCAGCTCCGCCACCCGCACCGCGACGACGCACTCGACGGGCTTCCAGGCGGGCGAGCAGATCGACCCCGACGCGAGCGGCGACGTCACGGTGAGCAGCGCGGGCGCCGGCGGCGACTCGAGCGACGCCGTCCTCGGCGAGGTCCCGGCCGCCCTCGAGGCCTGGGCGGCGCCCTCGTGGGCCAGCGAGGTGAGGGCGATCGCCCTCACGCCCGCCGGGAGCGCCGGTCAGGACGCGAGCATCGGGAGCGGCGAAGGGGAGGCCCTGGACCCGACCCTGCTGCTCGCCGGCGACGACGCCGCCGCCAGCGACTACCGCACCCTCGTCGCCTTCGACCTGGGGGCGGTCCCCCCCGGCTCCACGGTCCACGGGGCCGCGCTGGCGCTGTACCTGACTCAGCCGGGCGCGCAGGACCTGACCCTGCTGGCGCAGCCGCTCACCGAGCCGTGGCTGGCGAGCGCGGTGGCGTGGGGCGACGACACGCTCAGCGGGTCCGAGTCGCAGCCGGCGGCCGACGCCCTCACCGACTTCGGCCTGGGGCCCAACGGAGCGCTGGATCAGGTGCTGGTGCCGGCGACCGCCGAGGCGGGTTGGGTGCTGTTCGACGTCACCGCGGCGGCGGTCGGCTGGACGAGCGGAGACCTCGCCAACCACGGCCTGCGCGTCGTCCACACGCCCGAGGGCGCCCCCTACGTGGACGGCGCCGCCGCCTTCGTGGCCTCCGAGCACCTCGCGGCCGCGGCGCGCCCGACGCTGCTGATCGCCTTCGACCCGCCCCCGGCCTCGGAGTACGAGGTGATCGAGGGGAACGACGCCGAGGGCGGCGTCCTGTTCGACCTCTCCGACCTGCCGCCGGGCGCGGTGATCGAGTCGGCGGTCCTGGAGAAGCTCCGGGATCCGGTGTGGGAGGCGCTGGGCGACGTGACCGCCGCGGTGCAGGCCCGCCTCGAGGCGGGCCAGGACACGGTCGCCTTCGGCGGCGAGAGCGGCGCCCTGCGCCTGCGGGTGACCTACCGCTGAGGCCACATGAAGACGCCTGGCTGTGGGGCTGGCGGCCTTCTTACGTGCCCGTGCCCGTGCCCGTGCCCGTGCCCGAACGGCTTGGCGGGCACGGGCACGGGCACGGGCACGGGCACGAAGTTCGTTCGGGCACGGGCACGAAGGTCTGTCCTTCACCTCACCTGCACCCGCTTCACACCCGCTCGACGGCCAGGGCCAGACCGTTGGCGCCGCCCATGCACAGGGTCGCGAGGCCGGTGCGCAGGTCGTGGCCGCGCAGGGCGTGGATCAGGGTGGTGAGGATCCGGGCGCCGCTGGCGCCGATCGGGTGCCCCAGCGCCACCGCGCCGCCGTGCACGTTCACCTTGGCCGGGTCGAGGTCGAGCTTGGGGATCACCGCGCAGGCCTGCACGGCGAAGGCCTCGTTCAGCTCGATCAGGTCGTAGCTGCGGCGGTCCGTCCCGGTGCGCGCCTCGAGGGCCTGGACCGCCTCGACCGGCGTCATCATGACCCACTTGGGCTCGAGCCCGGCGGTGGCGTAGCCGGTGATCCGAGCCTGCGGCTCCACCCCCAGCGCCGCCGCCTTGCGCGCCGACAGGACGACCATGGCCGCGGCGCCGTCCGACAGCTGGCTGGCGTTGCCGGCGGTGACCTGGCCGTCCTCGCGGAAGGCCGGGCGCAGGCGGCTCAGCGAGGCGGCGTCGGCGTCGGCGCGCACCCCTTCGTCCGCCTCCACCCGGCGGGGCGGGCCCTTCCGCTGCGGCACCTCCACCGCCACCCGCTCGGCGTCGAACCGCCCGGCCTCCTCGGCGGCGGCCGCCTTGCGGTGACTCTCGGCGGCGTAGGCGTCCATGGCCTGGCGGGAGACGTCGTACGCCTCCCGGACCCGCTCGGCGGTCTCGCCCATGTGGACGTCCTCGTACACGTCCCACAGCCCGTCGTGGACCACCGAGTCGATCAGCTTGGCGTCCCCCAGGCGCGCCCCCTGGCGGGCCTGCGGCGCCAGGTAGGGCGCGTTCGACATGGACTCCATGCCGCCCACCAGCAGCACCTCCGCGTCTCCGGCGCGGATCGCCTGGGCCGCCAGGGCCACGGCCTTGAGCCCCGAGCCGCACACCTTGTTGACGGTGAAGGCGCCCACCCCCGGGGGCACCCCCGACCCCAGCGCCACCTGCCGGGCGGGGTTCTGCCCCAGGCCCGCCTGCAGGACGTTGCCGAAGATCACCTCGTCGATCGCGTCGGGCGCCACCCCCGCCCGCTCCAGCGCCGCCCGGGCGGCGAGCTTGCCCAGCTCCACCGCGCTCAGGTCGGCGAGGCCCCCCAGGAACCGCCCGACCGGCGTCCGGCACGCCCCCGCGATCACCACCTCCCGCTCGTCCGCCACGGTCCACCTCCCGGCTCACCGTTCACCGTACGTGCAAAGGGGCGCCTGGCCAGCCAGGCGCCCCTGCGGAGCTCGTGGGAGAGGGGAGCCTTCTCCCTTCTCCCCTCCCTCAGCTCACCGCGCCGGCGGGCGTCTCCTCGGGCAGCGCCTTGGCCGCCTCCTGCGACTCCGCGGCCTTGGCGCCGGTGCCCGGCTGGCCGCGGGCCGCGAGGATCTCCTTGACGGTGGGCGGCGTCAGGTCGCTGACCTCGTAGGGCAGGCCCATGGTGCCCCGCTCGAGCCACTGGTGGCGGCCCTCCAGCAGCGCGCGGGTCACGGCCACCTTGCGGTCGTCCTCGTTGCTCCACATGTCGCGGAACAGGTCCTTGATCCGCCGGCGGGCGCCGCGGGCGAACAGGTCCGCCAGCTCCTCGGCGCTCCTGGCGTTGGGGTCGCCCTGCTCGCGCATCCACTTGGCCTTCGAGACCGCCGTGGAGAGCGCGAACAGCTCCATGGCGATGTCGACGGCGCGGAACAGGAACATCTGCTTGCGCTCCAGCTTCGCCTGGTAGATCGCCATGCCGTGGAAGATCGTGCGGGCCAGGCGGGCGCTGGCGCGCTCGGCGAAGCGCAGGTGCTTGCCCAGGCGACCGAAGGCCGAATACTTCGGCCACAGGCCCCAGTGGAGCCAGCGGGTGGGGTACCACCAGCCGTAGAACATGGCGATCTGGGGGAGGGCGCCCAGCTTCTCGCCGAAGGTCGACTTGGGGTTCACCAGGGCGCCGGCCACCTGCAGGTGCTTGTCGACCGCCTCACGCGCCATGAACAGGTGCATGATTTCGCTCGAGCCCTCGAAGATCAGGTTGATGCGGCAGTCGCGCATCAGGCGCTCGACCGCCACGGCGGCCTCGCCGCGGTCGGCCAGCGAGCGCTCGGTCTCGTAGCCGCGCCCGCCGCGGATCTGCAGCAGGTCGTCGATCATGCGCCAGGCGGTGACCGTGTTCCACTCCTTGGCCGCGGCGGCCTCCAGGCGGATGTCGGTCCCGGGCCGGTCGGCGAGGTCGCCCAGCAGCTCGGCGATCGCCTCCATGGCGAAGCCGTTGGCGGTCATGTCGGCCAGCTTGTGGCCGATCGCCTCGTGCTTGGCGATCGGCACGCCCCACTGCACGCGGGCCTGCGACCACTTGCGGCACACCTCGATCGCGTACTTCACGCCGCCGGCCGTCCCGGCGGGGAGGCTCAGGCGCCCGGTGTTCAGCGTCACCAGGGCGATCTTGAGGCCCATGCCGTCGCCGCCGATCAGGTTCGCCTTGGGCACCTTGACGTCGGTGAAGCTGACCACCGCGTTCGCCAGGGCCTTGAGGCCCATGAACCGGCACCGGTTCTCGACCTTCACCCCCTCGTAGGAGGTCTCGACGACGAAGGCGTTGATCCGGTCGGTGGCGGGGTTGCGCGCCATGACCACCAGCAGCTCGGCCAGGGTGCCGTTGGTGCACCACAGCTTCTCGCCGTTGAGGATGTAGTGCTCGCCGTCGTCGCTCAGCTCGGCCACGGTCTGGAGCTTGCCGGGGTCGGAGCCGACGGCGGGCTCGGTGAGGGCGAAGGCGCTGATCGCCCCCTTGGCGCAGCGGGGCAGGTACTCCTTCTTCTGCGCCTCGGTCCCGAACATCTTGATCGGGTTGGGGATCCCGATCGCCTGGTGGGCGGAGAGGAGCGCGGCCACGTTGCCGTCGTAGCTGCCGAGCAGCTTCATGACGCGGACGTACTCGGGGTGGGTCAAACCCAGGCCGCCGTACTCCTTGGGGATCTTCATGCCGAAGGCGCCCAGCTCCGCCAGGCCCTTCACCACCTCGGGCGGGTACTCGCCCGTCTCGTCGATCGCGACCGGGTCGACCTTCTCGCGCAGGAAGGTCTTGAGCTGCTCGTAGAACTCCAGGAACTCGGGGCGGGTGGGCTCACCGCCGGGGAAGGGATCGATCAGGTCCATGCGCAGGCGACCCAGGAACAGCTCCTTCATGAAGCTGGCCCCACGCCACTCCTTCTCGCGCGACTCCTCAGCGACTTCGCGGGCCTTCAGTTCCTCGGCGGACGCCATGGTTCACCTCTCCTTGTTCCCTTCGATCATGGGGCACGCCTGGCGCGCTCACCACCCCCAAAGTAACGCTGTGCGGCATGAGCTTTCTTAAGTGACTGTGAGGCAGTGATCTAGCGTGATCCCAGGCGGCGATCGGTCGGCCGACCGAGAGGTCTGCGGCACGTTCGGTCGGGTGACCGATCGCGCCGAAGTCAGGTCACGCGATCGGTCGCCCGACCGAGAACCCAAAGCGTCCGGTCGACAGGGGCGCGCCCCGCGGATCGAACTGCCGCTCCACGAAGGTGACCTCGCGATCCGCCCCCCACAGCACGACGGTCGAGCAGCGGGTGCCGTAGCGCTCCGAGACGACGAAGCAGGCGCCCACGCGTCGCTCGAGCGCAGGGGGGAGCGCGCCGCGCTCGCCGCTGCCCAGCTCCTCCTCGGGCGGCGGCGTGCGATCGTCGAGCAGGGTGAGCAGCTCGTCGGGCTGCAGCGCGTCGTCGCTCGCGACCGCCTCCGCGAGCGCCGCCTTGCCGCGGCGGACCTTGAACCACGGCGTCTCGAGGAGATGGTTGCTGAGGCCGTAGATCCCCGGCGCCAGCGCGGTCGTCGCCTCGGCCCGGTTGGAGGTCGCCACCAGGCTCTCGCCGTCGCTGAGGAGCAAGCTGAAGCCCGCGTACTCGGCGCGGAGAGGCTCCAGGCTCGCCGCGTACTCCGCCGGCGCGAGGGAGCCGGTGAGGAACCCGGTGACGAGCTCGCCGCGCGAGCGGGGGCCCGAGCCGGGCTGCCCCTCGCGGTAGTTGGTCACGGCCGCGAACCGGCCGCGTCCGCTGACCCCCAGCCAGGTGCCGCCGGCCTGCAGGTCGCGGCCCGCGAGCACCTCGGGCGCGTCGCTCCACCAGCGCGCCGGCGCGGCCGGGCGGGCGTGGAACTCGTCGCGGTTGGCGGCGACGACCAAAGGAGTGTGGGGATGGACTCGCCAGGCGATCAGGATGAGGCACATGCGAAGATGGTAGTCGATCCTCGGGAGGAGCCCATGGCCGAGCCACAGTCGATCCAGGACCGGTACGCGCCGCACAACGCCTGCTTCGGCTGCGGGCCCGCCAACGCCAAGGGCCTGCGGATCAAGAGCCGCGAGCAGGGCGACGAGGTGGTCGCCGAGTGGCGGGCGGAGCCGCACCACGAGGCCTTCCCGGGCATGCTCAACGGGGGGATCGTGGGGGCGCTGCTCGACTGCCACAGCAACTGGACGGCGGCGGTGCACCTCATGCGGCGCGCCGGGGCGGAGACGCCGCCCTGCACCGTCACCGCCAACTACGCGGTGAGCCTCAAGCGGCCCACCCCCACCGACTCGCCGATCACGCTGCGGGCCCACGTGGTGGAGGCGCAGGACGACCGGGCCACCGTCGAGGCGACCCTGGAGGCGGGCGGAAAGGTGTGCGCCACCTGCCGGGGGCTGTTCGTGGCGGTCAAGCCTGGCCACCCGGCCTATCACCGCTGGTGAGCGTGCCAGCGGCTGATCTTGGTCAACTCTTTTGACCCCAAGGCGTTGACGCGCTGCGTTGATTTTGACGCACTGCGTGGTAGCCTCGGCCGCCACACGATCGAACGCAGGGCGTAGGCTCTCGCCGCGGCGAGGAGCCCGCCGCGGGAGCGAACCGAATGAACGGCAAGAACGGGAGGCGGGTGGCCGTCGTGGGAGGGCTGCGCACGCCCTTCGCGAAGCAGTCGACGGCCTATCAGGACGTGACCGCGCTGGAGCTGGGGCAGCTCGTGGTGCGGGAGCTGCTCGAGCGGAGCGAGGTCTCACCCAAGGCGGTGCAGCAGGTGGTCTACGGGCAGGTGGTGCCCTCGGTGAGCGCGCCGAACATCGCCCGCGAGATCGTGCTCGGCACCGGCATGCCGCGCTCGATCGAGGCCTACAGCGTGTCGCGGGCCTGCGCGACCAGCTACCAGTCGACCGTCAACGTGGCGCAGGCCATCGCCCTGGGGGACATCGACTGCGGGGTGAGCGGCGGCGCCGACAGCTCGAGCGACGTGCCGATCACCGCCAGCAAGCCCCTCACCAAGGCCCTGATCCAGGCGAGCAAGGCCCGCAGCCCGGGCGAGACCCTGCGGGCCTTCAAGGGCGTCAAGCCGGGCGACCTGCTGCCGAACCCGCCGGCCCTCACCGAGCCCTCGACCGGGCTCACCATGGGGCAGAGCGCCGAGAAGATGGCCAAGGAGAACGGGATCTCTCGCGAGGCGCAGGACGAGGTGGCGCACCGCAGCCACTCCCGCGCCGCCAAGGCCTGGGAGGAGGGCTTCTTCGTCAGCCACGTCATGCCGGTGTACGTGCCGCCCAAGTACAAGGACACCGTCACCGACGACAACCTGGTGCGGCACGACAGCAAGCTGGAGAGCTACGCCCGCCTCAAGCCGGCCTTCGACCGCAAGCACGGCACGATCACCGCCGGCAACAGCTCGCCGCTGACCGACGGCGCCAGCGCGCTGCTGCTCATGAGCGAGGAGAAGGCCAAGGCGGAGGGCCTGCCGATCCTGGGCTTCATTCGCAGCTACGCCTTCGCGGCCCTCGACCCCCGCGGGCAGATGCTCATGGGCCCCTCCTACGCGACCCCGATCGCCCTCGAGCGGGCGGGGATCAAGCTGTCGGACCTGGCCCTGATCGACATGCACGAGGCGTTCGCCGCCCAGGTCCTGTCCAACACCCAGGCCTTCGCCTCGCAGAAGTTCGCCGAGGAGGAGCTGGGGCGCAGCGAGCCGATCGGCGAGATCGACTGGGAGAAGTTGAACGTGACCGGGGGCTCGATCGCCATCGGTCACCCCTTCGCGGCGACGGGCGCCCGGCAGATCGCCCAGACGCTGCACGAGCTGAACCGGCGGGGCGGCGGCCTCGCCCTGTGCACCGCGTGCGCGGCGGGCGGCCTGGGCGCCGCCATGGTGCTGGAGGTGGCGGCGTGAGCGAGCAGACGACCTTCGAGACCTTCGAGCTGATCCCCCGCGACGACGGCGTGGTCGTCGTCCGCATGGACGTGCCGGGCGAGCCGGTCAACACCCTCAAGGCGAGCTTCGCCGACGAGTTCGCCCGCCTGTTCGACGCCCTCGACCAGCGGGCCGACCTCAAGGGGGTGGTGTTCGCCTCGGGCAAGCCCGACAGCTTCATCGCGGGCGCCGACATCACCATGCTCCAGGGCGCCAAGACCGCGGCCGAGGCCGGCGACCTGTCGCGCCAGGGGCAGCAGGCCATGGACCGGATCGCCCGGTTCCGGGTCCCGGTGGTGGCGGCGATCCACGGCGTGTGCCTGGGCGGCGGCCTGGAGGTGGCGCTGGCCTGCGACGGCCGGATCGCCAGCGACGCCGACGCCACCAAGCTCGGCCTGCCCGAGGTGCAGCTGGGGCTGCTGCCGGGCGCGGGCGGCACGCAGCGCCTGCCGCTCCTGGTGGGGATCCAGGCGGCCCTCGACCTGTTGCTGACCGGCCGCCGGATCGACGGGCGCCGGGCCAAGAAGCTGGGCCTGGTGGACGACACCTGCCCGGCGGCGATCCTCGAGGACGTGGCGGCCGAGCGGGCGCTGGCGCTGGCCGCCGAGCCGCGCAAGCCGCTCACCGATCGGCTAATGGAGTTCCTGTCCCAGGACAAGCTGCAGGAGCTGGGCCTGGAGCGGAACCCCCTCGGCCGCAGCCTGGTGTTCTCGCAGGCCAGCAAGGCGCTGCTCAAGAAGACCCACGGCAACTACCCCGCGCCCGAGCGGATCCTGGAGGTGGTGCGGGTCGGCCTGGAGAAGGGGGTCGAGGCGGGCCTCGAGGCCGAGGCCCGGGCCTTCGGCGAGCTGGTGGTCAGCCCGCAGGCGGCGCAGCTGATGGGGATCTACTTCGCCACCACGGCCCTCAAGAAGGACCGGGGCACCGACGAGGAGGACGCCGAGCCGCGCGCGATCGAGAAGGTCGGCATGCTGGGCGGCGGCCTCATGGGGAGCGGGATCGCCTACGTCACCGCCGCCCTGGCCGGGATCCCGGTGCGGATCAAGGACAAGGACCACGCGGGCGTGGGCCGCGGCCTGGCCTCGGTGCGCAAGCTCCTCGACGAGCGGGTCAAGCGCCGCCGCATGACCGCGCTGGAGCGCGACCGGATCATGAGCCTGGTGAGCGGCACCACCGACACCAGCGGGTTCGGCCGGGCCGACGTGGTGATCGAGGCGG
>JAWLGW010000187.1:0-8828 GCA_041690735.1 Planctomycetota bacterium | reverse complement strand
CTGGCGGCCGCCGTGGGCGTCGGCCAGAGCATGTACGAGGTCGAGCGGTACACCTCGATCAACGACATCGGGACCGCGGTGCTCCTCGAGGCGCTGGTCGCCCGTGACCCCCGGCCGCGGCGGCTGGTGGTCGCCTCGAGCATGAGCGTGTACGGCGAGGGGCACTACCAGCCCGAGGGCGGCGACGGCCCGGGCGAGCCGTGGCCCCGCGCGCTGCGAACGCGCGAGCGACTCCAGCGTCGCGAGTGGGAGCCCGTCGACCCCTCGGGCCGGCCGCTGCTGCCGCTGCCGACCCCCGAGGACAAGCCCGTCGACCTGGCCTCGGTGTACGCCCTGGGCAAGTACGACCAGGAGCGGCTGTGCCTGATGCTGGGCCAGGCCTACGGGGTCGACGCCGTGGCCCTGCGGTTCTTCAACGTGTACGGGCCGCGCCAGGCGATCTCCAACCCCTACACCGGCGCGCTGGCCATCTTCGCCTCCCGGTACCTCAACGATCGACCGCCGCTGATCTTCGAGGACGGCCAGCAGCTGCGCGACTTCGTGAGCGTGCACGACGTCGCCCGCGCCTGCGCGCTGGCCCTGGAGAGGGAGGGCGTCGCCGGCGAGGTGTTCAACATCGGCAGCGGCGAGCCGCGCACCGTGCGCGAGGTCGCCGACGCCATGGGCCGCCTCCTCGGCAAGGAGCTCGAGCCACGGCTCCCGGGCGAGTACCGCGTGGGCGATGTCCGGCACTGCTACGCGGACATCAGCAAGGCCCGTCGCTTGCTCGGCTACGAGCCGCGCGAGCGGTTCGACGACGGGCTGCGCGAGCTCGTCCAGTGGCTCGGCGGGCAGTCGGCCGCCGACCACGTGCTCGACGCGCACCGCGAGCTCGCCTCGCGAGGGCTGACGATCGGCGGCTGAAGGAGGCGGACGATCATGAGCCACGGGAACGGCGCAGGAGCACGGCTCGAGCAGCTGGGCCTCGCCCTCGACCTCGCCCTCGACGACCTCGAGCGCGCGGCCGAGGCGCTCCGCGAGCTACGCGCCCTGCACGTCCCTGCCGTGCGGGCGGCGGCGGTGTGCGAGCGAGGCGGCGCCACCCGGGTCGCCCGGTGGGCCGGCGCGCTCTCTGCCCACCTCCCGCACGACGTCGAGGTCGTCCTCGCCCTGCGCGCCGGCCCCTCCCTTGCCCCCTGGGAGCTGCCGTCGCTGGTGGACGACGTGCTGCACACGGCGGGGAGCGAGGCGGGCGCCGTGGAGCTGAGCGCGCCCTGGGCCCCGGGCGCAAACCGCGCCGCCGCGGACCGCAGGGCCTGGCGGGTGGCCCTGGAGCAGGCGGCGGCGCTGGTGCGCGGCCACCGGCGCCGGCTGGTGATCGGCGGCCTGCGCGTCCAGGAGGTCGACCGGCTCGAGGGGCCGCCCCCGCCCTTCCTGGCGGACGCCCACGCCCTGAGCCTCGAGGCAGACGCCGCAGGGGCGGACGAGGCGGCGGCGGCCGTTGCACGTCTGCGCGCCCGCCTCTCCGCCTGGGCCGCGCCGGCGGCGATTTGGCTCACGGTGCGGAGTGAGCCCGCGGGCAGCAACGGTGTGGCGCCCGTGCAGGCGCTGCTCGCCGCCGCCCACGCCCCGGCGGAGCGGCTGTTCTGGCACGACGACGCCCTCCTCCGCCGACCCGACGGCGCGCCGACCCTGCTCCACCGCCTCCTGAGCGACGGCCGCCTCGGGAGGTACGCGGAGTTGCTGGCGCGGGCGCCGCGCTCCCCGGTCGAGCGCGCCCAGGTCGAGGTCGGGCGCTCCCGCCGCCGGGTCGTGATCACGGGCGGGGCCGGGTTCGTCGGCGCCAACCTCGCCCGGCGCCTGCTGGAGGAGGGCCACCACGTCACGATCCTCGATGACCTGTCGCGCGCCGGCGTCGAGGCGAACGCCGCTTGGTTGCTCGACACCTACGAGGGCGGCGGGGCGGGCGACGGTCGCCTGGGTCTGGTGGCGGGCGACGTGCGCGACCCCTTCACGACCTCGGAGGCGCTCCGCGGCTGCGACCTGGTGTACCACCTGGCGGCCCAAGTCGCCGTCACCACCAGCTTGACCCACCCCGCGGTCGACTTCGAGGTGAACGCCCTGGGCACCTGCCGGGTGCTGGAGGCGGCGCGGGCGCAGCCCAGGCCGCCCGGGATCGTCTACACCTCTACCAACAAAGTGTACGGCGCCCTCGCCGACGTCCCCCTGGTCGAGGAGGCGACCCGCTACGCACCCCGGGACGAGGCGCTGCGGGCCCGCGGGATCGACGAGGCGCGCCCCCTCGACCTGTACAGCCCCTACGGCTGCTCGAAGGGCGCGGCCGACCAGTATGTGCTCGACTACGCCCGCAGCTACGGGCTGCGCACCGCGGTGCTCCGCCTGAGCTGCATCTACGGGCCGCGCCAGTTCGGGACCGCCGACCAGGGCTGGCTGTGCCAGTTCATGCTGTGCGCGCTCGTGGACCGGCCGCTGACGATCTACGGCGACGGCAAGCAGGTCCGGGACGCCCTGTTCGTGGACGACCTCGTCGAGGCGTTCCTGCGGGTGGGCGACCGCCTCGACCGCGTGAGCGGGCAGGCGTTCAACGTGGGCGGCGGGCCCGACAACTCCATCAGCCCGCTGGAGGTGCTCGACGCGATCGAGGCGCTGCACGGGCGCCGCCCGGCGCCCCTCACCGCCAGGTGGCGCACCGGCGACCAGCGGTACTTCGTGGCGGACACCGCCAAGCTGCGCGAGGCGACCGGCTGGCGGCCGCGCGTCCCGCTGCGCGAGGGCCTGGCCCGGCTGTACGAGTGGGCGCGCGCCAGCGTGGCGCTGCGGGGCGAGCCCCTCTCCGGGGCGGGGAGGGCCGCGTGATCGCCCCGGCCAGGCCGCTGCGCGTCCTCATGACCGCCGACCGCCTGGGCGGCGTGTGGACCTACGCGGTCGAGCTCATGGACGCCCTCGCCGGCTCGGCGGAGTTCGTGCTGGCGGTGGCGGGCGGCGTGTCGCGCGCGCGACGCGAGGAGCTGGAGCGGCGCCCGAACCTGGTCGCGATCGAGGAGCTGCCCCCGCGGCTGGAGTGGATGCCTGACCCGTGGGCCGACGTCGAGCGAGCCGGCGAGCGGCTGCTGGAGCTGGAGAAGCGCTACGTCCCCGACGTGGTCCACCTCAACGGCTTCTCTCACGGCGCCCGCCCCTGGCGCGCTCCCGCGCTGGTGGTCGGCCACTCCTGCGTGTGCAGCTGGTTCGCGCACGTCCGCGGCCGCGCCGCGCCCGCGCAGTTCGACGAGTACCGGCGCCGCGTCCGGGCCGGCCTCCGAGGCGCGACCCTGGTGGCGGCGCCCACGCGCAGCATGCTCCACGAGCTGGAGCTGCACCACGGCCCCCTGGGGGCCACCCGGGTGCTGCCCAACGGCCGCCGACGCGACCTGTTCCCGCCCGGGCGCAAGGACCCCCTGGTCCTTGGCGGCGGTCGGCTGTGGGACAGCGGCAAGAACGGGGCCGCCCTGGCGCGGGTGGCGCTCCGGCTGCCCTGGCCGGTGTTCCTGGCGGGGCCGACCCGGCACCCGGCCGACGACCTGGCGCCGGGCCCGCGCCTCGACGGAGCCCACCTGCTGGGCGAGCTGCCGCGGGAGGTGCTCTCCTCCTGGCTGGCCCGCGCGGCGATCTTCGCCCACCCGGCCCGGTACGAGCCGTTCGGCCTGGGCCCGCTGGAGGCGGCCTTGGCCGGCTGCGCGCTGGTGCTGGGCGACATTCCGTCCCTGCGCGAGGTGTGGGGCCCCGCCGCGCGCTACGTCCCCCCCGACGACGAGGACGCCCTCGCCCGCACGCTGCTGCGCCTGATCCAGCGCCCGGAGCGCGTGCGCCAGCTCGCCGAGCGCGCGAACCGACGGGCGCGCACCTTCTCGCCCGCGCGCATGGGCCGCGCCTACCTCGACGCCTACCGCAGCCTGAGGGCGATCCGGCCGGACCGCCGGGCGAGCGGGGTCCGAGAGGCGGGTCCCGCCGACGAGGAGATTAGGAGCGAGGCGCGCTGATGCGGTTGGTGCTCTTCTATCACTCGCTGCGCTCCTGCTGGAACCACGGCAACGCCCACTTCCTGCGCGGCGTCGCGCGCGAGCTGCTGAGTCGAGGCCACCAGGTCGACGTGTGGGAGCCGATCGACGGCTGGAGCCGCATGAACTTGCTGGCGCACCACGGGCGAGCGGCGCTGGACGCCTTCCACGCCGCCTACCCCGAGCTGACCTCGCGCTCCTACGCGCGCGACCTCGGCACCGACCAGCTGGAGCGGATCGTCGAGGACGCGGACGTGGTGCTGGTCCACGAGTGGAACGACCCCGCCCTGGTGGCGCGGATCGGGCGCCTGCGCCGGCGCGGCGGGCGCTTCCAGCTGTTCTTCCACGACACCCACCACCGCTCGATCTCGGCCCCCCACGAGCTCGCCCGCTACGACCTCAGCGGCTACGACGGCGTGCTCGCCTTCGGCGAGCTGATCCGTCGCCGCTACCTCGACCTGGGCTGGGCCCAGCGCGCCTGGACCTGGCACGAGGCGGCGGACGTCACCCTGTTCCGGCCCCTGCCGGGGGAGGAGCGCGAGGGCGACGTGATCTGGATCGGCAACTGGGGCGACGGCGAGCGGACGGCGGAGCTGCACGACTACCTGCTCGAGCCCGCCCGGGCGCTCCGCCTGCGCGGCGCCGTGCACGGCGTCCGCTATCCCGACGCGGCCGTCGCCGCCACCCGCGCCAGCGGCCTCGCGTACCGCGGCTGGCTGCCCAACGTGCAGGTGCCGCGGGCGTTCGCCCGGCACCTGGTGACGGTTCACGTGCCGCGCCGCCCCTACGTGGAGCGGCTGCCGGGGATCCCCACGATCCGCGTGTTCGAGGCGCTGGCCTGCGGGATCCCGCTCGTGTGCGCCCCCTGGGACGACGCCGAGGACCTGTTCGAGCCGGGGGACTACCTGACCGCGGCGGACGGCCAGGCCATGCGCCAGGCGCTGCGCGCCCTGATCAACGACCCCGACCTGCGCCGAGCGCTGGCAGAGCGCGGGCGCCGGACGATCCTCGCCCGCCACACCTGCGCCCACCGGGTCGACGAGCTGCTGGCGGTGGTCGCCGAGGTGGCGGCCGGCGGCCGGCTTCCCGTGCGGGAGGCCTCGTGAGGATCGCGTTCTTCGGCTCCAGCCTGCTGTCCGCCTACTGGAACGGGGCGGCCACCTATTACCGCGGCCTGATCCGGGCCCTGCACGCCCGCGGCCACCGGGTGACCTTCTACGAGCCCGACGCCTTCGACCGGCAGCAGCACCGGGACCTCGAGCCGCCGGAGTGGGCCGAGGTGGTGGTCTACTCCGCCGAGGGCACGGGCCCGCTCGAGCGCATGCTGGCGCGCGCCCGCGGCGCCGACGTGGTGGTCAAGGCGAGCGGGGTGGGCGTCCACGACGCCTTCCTGGAGCAGGCGGTCCTCGACCTGCGCCGGGAGGGGACCGCGGTGGTGTTCTGGGACGTGGACGCGCCGGCCACCCTGGCTCGCTGTCACGACGACCGGACCGACCCCTTCCGGTCCCTGATCCCCCGCTACGACGCGGTGCTCACCTACGGGGGCGGCCCGCCGGTGGTGGCGGCGTACGAGCGGCTGGGGGCCCGCCGCTGCATCCCGATCTACAACGCCCTCGACCCCGACACCCACCACCCCGCCCCGGCGCAGGAGCGGCTGCGGGCCGACCTGTCGTTCCTCGGCAACCGCCTCCCCGACCGCGAGGCGCGGGTGCGCGAGTTCTTCCTGCGCGCCGCCGAGGCGCTCCCCGAGCGGCGGTTCCTGCTGGGCGGCAGCGGGTGGGTGCAGGACGACCTCCCCGGCAACGTCACCGCGCTGGGGCACGTCTACACCCGCGACCACAACGCGCTCAACTGTAGCGCCCTGGCGGTCCTCAACGTCAGCCGCGACAGCATGGCGGAGAACGGCTACAGCCCCGCCACCCGGGTGTTCGAGGCGGCCGGGGCGGGCGCTTGCCTGATCAGCGACGCCTGGGCGGGGATCGAGCAGTTCCTCGAGCCCGGGCGCGAGGTGCTGGTCGCGCAGGACGGCGCGGAGGTCGCTGAGCACCTGCGCCGGCTCGACCCGGCCCGGGCCCGCGCGATCGGCGAGGCGGCCCGCCGCCGGGTCCTCGCCCACCACACCTACGCCCGCCGGGCCGAGCAGGTCGAGCTGGCGCTCGGCGCCCGGCGAAGGAGCGCCGCGTGAAGCTCGTGATCCTGGGCCTGTCGATCACCTCCTCGTGGGGGAACGGCCACGCCACCACCTACCGCTCCCTGGTGCGCGCCCTGGCGGCCCGCGGCCACGACGTCCTGTTCCTCGAGCGCGACGTCCCCTGGTACGCGGCCAACCGCGACCTGCCGCGCCCGCCCTGGGGACGGACCGCCCTGTACGCCAGCCTCGACGACCTGAAGGTTCGCTTCGGCGCCGCGGTCGCCACCGCGGACCTGGTGATCGTGGGCAGCTACGTGCCGGAGGGGATCGCGCTGGGGGAGTGGGTGCAGGGGGAGGCGCGGGGAGTGCGCGCCTTCTACGACATCGACACCCCAGTCACGCTGCGTGCCCTCGAGCAAGGGACGTGCGAGTACCTGACCCCCGCCCTGGTGCCGGGCTACGACCTGTACCTGTCGTTCACCGGCGGGCGGACCCTGCAGCACCTCGAGCGGGCCCTGGGCGCCCCCCGCGCGCGGCCGCTGTACTGCTCGGTCGACCCCGACGCCTACGCGCCGCAGGACCGCGCGCCCCGGTGGGACCTGGGCTACCTCGGCACCTACAGCGGCGACCGCCAGCCGCGCCTCGAAGGTCTGCTGCTCGAGCCGGCCCGACGGCTGGGGCGCTCGGCCTTCGTGGTGGCGGGGCCGCAGTACCCTGAGTCGATCGCGTGGCCGGCGAACGTGGACCGGTTCGAGCACTTGCCGCCCCCCGACCACCCCGGCTTCTACGCCACGCAGCGGTTCACCCTCAACGTCACTCGCGACGCCATGGTCGCGGCGGGCTACTCGCCGAGCGTTCGTCTGTTCGAGGCGGCCGCCTGCGCCACCCCGGTGATCAGCGACCGGTGGGAGGGGATCGATGCCTTCTTCGAGCCCGAGGAGGAGCTGCTCCTGGCGGACGCGCCCGGCGAGGTGGTCGAGTACCTGACGCTGGTCTCGGAGGCCGAGCGGCGCCGGATCGGCCGCGCCGCCCGGCGCCGGGTGCTCGCCAGCCACACCCCCGACGCCCGCGCCGCCGAGCTCGAGGGGTACGTCGCCGACCTCGCCGGCCTGCGCACGGGCGGGCGGGCCCGCACCGCCTCGCGACCTGCAGGAGAGACGCCATGTCGAGCTCGAGGCCCATGCCCACCCTCCAGTCGCCAGGCAACCCGATCGTCGCCGAGATCCGCCAGCTGGGACCCTGGTTCCACAACCTGCACCTGTGCGACGGCACGCAGACCGCCCCCGACCACCCGCTGGGCGACTTCCCACGGGTGGCGTGGGACCTGCTCGACCCGCACCTGCCCGACACCTTCGAGGGGCGCTCGGTCCTCGACGTCGGCTGCAACGCCGGCTTCTACACCTTCGAGCTGGCCCGCCGCGGCGCCCGAGTCGTCGGGGTCGAGCCCGACCCGCACTACCTGGCGCAGGCTCGCTGGGCGCGGGAGCGCCTCCACCTGCAGGAGGAGGTGGACCTGCACCAGGCAGGGGTGTACGACCTCGCCGACTGGCGGGAGACCTTCGACCTGGTCCTGTTCATGGGCGTCTTCTACCACCTGCGCTACCCGCTCCTGGGGCTGGAGGCGGCGGCCCGCCGCGCGCGAGAGCTGCTGGTGTTCCAGTCCCTCTCGGTGCCCGAGGAGGAGGTGGTCCACCAGATCGACGGCCTCGACGACCTCGAGGCCCTGCACCGCCTGACCGAGCGGGGCTGGCCGCGGCTCAGCTTCGTGGAGCACGAGGCGGTGGGGGACCCGACCAACCGCTGGCTGCCCAACCGCGCCGCCATGGAGGCGCTCCTGCGCGACGTCGGCTTCTCGGTGATCGCCCGGCCGGTGCCCGGAATGTACGTCGCCCGCCGCCGCCCTGGCTGGCGCCCGAGCCCCGACCGGGAGGCCGAGTTCCGCGCCGCCTGCGGCCGGGGAGGCCGATCGTGAGCCGCCTGAGCGACCGGCTCGGCCTCTGCCAGTGGTTCCACTTCGAGGACTACGCCGCCGTCGAGCGGGCCGTGGACCTGCTGGCTGAGCTGGGGGTCCGCCACCTGCGCACGGGCATCTCCTGGGCCGACTTCCACCGACCCGGCGCCCGAGAGTGGTACCGCTGGCAAATGGACGCCCTGGCCGACCTCGAGGTGCTGCTGTCGGTGTGGCACACACCGCCCTCCCTCGCCGAGGCGCCGGTGTGCAACGCGCCGCCCCGCCGCCTGCAGGACTACGCCGACTTCATCGACCTCGTGATCGAGGAGTACGGCGACCGCTTCGCCGACCTGGAGCTGTGGAACGAGCCCAACAACCTCTACAAGTGGGACTTCCGCCGCTTCGACCCCGCGTGGGAGAAGTTCGCCCGCATGATCGCCATGGCGGGTCACTGGGCGCGCCACCGCGGCAAGCGCACGGTGCTCGGCGGCATGATCCCCGTCGACCCGCGCTTCGTGCGGCGCCTGGAGCGCCTGGGCGCCCTGGAGCACGTCGACGTGGTGGCGATCCACGCCTTCCCCGAGATGTGGTGGACCCACGACACCATTCGCTGGGACTCGCCGGACGACTGGGGGGGCTGGAGCGCCAAGATCGAGGGCCTCCGCCCCCACGTCGGCGGCCGCCCGGTGTGGGTGACCGAGACCGGCCT